>JAATVR010000633.1 GCA_014523665.1 Nitrososphaerales archaeon TH526 | reverse complement strand
TATATTCTCTATGAGTCTTCTCACTCAGATAATTTCCAATTGACATGGAGAATCCATCTGCAAATAGATTGGCGAATCCCAATATCAAAATAACAGAAGGTGAAAGCGAAGCTCCAACGACTCCAGCAACAACTGCAAAAGTTGTTATTGCTCCGTCCGTTGCACCGTATACAAAATCTTCTATGGAAAGTTTCACACAGTAGGTTGAGCATCCTTAGGTATTTGTTTTTACCTTTGTGCCTTAATTCAATGCTGACTTTGCTTTTGGTCCATGTATTGCTAAATTTAGCAATGCCTATTTTTAGAGATAATATCTCGATGTGGAATAGAGGAATGTACAGAAAGTCTATCAAATATAAAGACATTGAATCTAGTTATAATTTGGATCATCCCCCCATGACCCTTTATCCTGATTAGCCTAATCTGCTGCTGGAGTAGCAGAACTCTCAATCAACTGGTCATTCTAGAAGACTTAATTCCATGTCAAATTTTTTCCGTTCGGTTTCTACTAAAGGTAAGACCTTATCTCTTATTATTTGATGAGCCCTATTTGTCAAATTTTGTTCTCTTTGAAACATCAAAAGCATATAATAATCATCATTTATTGGCACTGTTGCTCTATCTACTTTCTTGTATCTACCGAAGGCATAAATTACTTTACCTATTTTAGGCTCGAACTCTATCCTTTTCTTGTGCCTAGTTATTGATTGAGATGCATATTCTTCATTTTCCTCGTCAGTTAGTGGGAGCGTAATATGATCCTTGTGTTCAACATTCAAGAGAACGCCATACTTGTTCATGATCCCTGCCTGTATTATAGAATCATCAAGATTCAAAATATCTTTTGTAAAGGAATAAAGAAAGTCGTATTCTACCATCATTTATCACCAACTGTCTTAATAAGTCCAAATATCATCGCTATATCTAACCTGCCCCTCCTCTTTTTCTAGTCGTTGGAATAACCTTTTCCATAATTATTTTGTCGACGTCATTTTCTCCTATGTCTATTGCTATGAGTAAATAATAGTTCTTATTAATCGGAATTATTGCCCTATTCACGCTTTCATATTTTACTAGTGCGTATTCCAACTCTCCGAGCTTAGGTTGAAACTTTAGCCTCTCCCTATGTCGGTCCATAGTATGTGAAGCATAGTCCTCATTTTCCTCCTTTGTTAGAAAGGGTTTCAATCCTTCTCTGTACTTTTCGCTAATTTGGATCCCGTCTTCATTTGTAATACCCACCCATCTAATAGATGCATGTGAACTTAGCAATTCACTTTCAAGAACTTCAAGAGTGTCATGATCGGTGACCATGATTCCTGACCATTACTCTTATGCACATACTCAGCTGTTACCAAGTCATTCGTATCTTATTTCTTTTGCGTTGTTGCAAATACAAAAAAACGATAATCGAGGCTATTGTCGATAGGCTTAGAGATATGGTAGATCTATGAGTATTGCTTTAAAGGGAGGGAATGTGGGCGAGTCAAAGGCAAAAATTTCACTGTTTATATGAAATACCGTTTATTATCAATGCTGGATCTTTACTTATCATATTGAATTTTATATGCGTGAAGTAATGATCGAGCCAACAATATAGAGGCACTTTGAGTTGACTCCTGCACATAATATAACAAAATAAACTATATCAACTCTGATTTATACTTCATTCGTATGAATATAACGATCCTGTCCCACGGTTATGGTCTAATGGAGATTTTAACAGAGGAACTGTCTAAGATTGGGTTGCTTGCAACCCAGGTAGACTACAAAAACCATTATTGCCACAAATCACAGAAACCAAGATCTTGATAAATGGTTTAGGAAAGATCGATAAGGATGTGATAGATTATTGCCATAGACTAAAACTTGTGCAACAGGACGGTGCAGGTACAGACAATATTGATATTGATTATTGCACAAACAAGGCGATTCTTGTTGCCAATACACCTGCTACAAATAATATTTCGGTAGCGGAGCATACATTATTTCTCATATTATATATAGCCAAGAAAATAAAGGGCGCAGCAAAAGGTCTGATAAAAGTAAGAGTTCAAAGTGTTTTGGGTTCCGAGCTTTATGGCAAGACATTGCTTGTGATAGGATTGGGAGCTATCGGGACGGAGGTAGCAAAGAGAGCCACTGCGTTTGGTATGAGGGTCATTGCCGTTGCAAAATTTCCTACAAGTGTTCTAACAGAACCATCATCGTCATCATCTGTACTACAACGATCACACTCGGATCCACACCAAAGAGCATCTGACACATCACGTCAAGGCTCTAATTTGGGACCATGATATAGGGACGGCGATGTGCACGCTAACTTGAATTTAACGTTTGTAAATGAAATCCATGGAACAG
Source organism: Nitrososphaerales archaeon TH526 (assembly GCA_014523665.1). Lineage (GTDB taxonomy): Archaea > Thermoproteota > Nitrososphaeria > Nitrososphaerales > Nitrososphaeraceae > TH5896. The sequence continues at coordinate 3,809 of JAATVR010000633.1, read as the reverse complement.
AAAAGCTGTTGTCTCTAATTCCTGTTGCAGACTATGCATCGCTTCATACTCCGCTCACAATGGAGACCAGAGCAATGATTAGATCTAGAGAGCTAGATCTTATGAAAAGATCAGCGTACCTTATTAACGTAGCAAGAGCTCAAATAGTTGATAGGGATTCCTTGTATACAGCTTTACTAAACAGAGATATTGCTGGTGCGGCTTTTGATGTATTCTGGCAGGAGCCCGCCGACCCTGATGACAGATTGCTAAAACTAGATAATTTTGTATTAACACCACACATTGCTGGATGGACCACTGAATCTGTACGAGCCGAAGCAGTAATAATCGCAGAGAACTTATATAGACTCAAACAAGGCAAAGTATTACTCCCCTTAACCCTTGTGAATCCAGATGTTGCAAATATCAGGTAGTATTATCACTCAGAACCATCATAGAGTCATTACCGATGTAATACTAACATTCCAGCATTATGTTGTTGATAGACCCTATTAATCACCGCAAGTCATCTTAGGCACACCTTCTTGTCCTTCTTTTCACAAATTTGAATACCTCAGAATACACTAATCCAGATGGCTAGAGGCACAGCAGGAATACCCACTCATCTGCCTGTAGTGACGTAAGTGAAAACACATTCTGCAAGATTGGAAGACTAAGTATCACGAGTAAGAGAGTAACCTTTCCTAGCAAGGAGATCTCATGTCAATACGATTTTCCATGGGTTATTCTGACGAGCGGATAGAATAAGCAAAGAATAACTCAAATAATCTTACAAATGCCATTGCCATAGTTCTAGCTAATACGTCCGTTCCAATGAATTTCCGGTGTGGCATTGTAAACATTTTCCACACCAATCACACAACTTAGGTGTTACCTTTCCACATTTCGCGCATATGCTCTCAGTGTCATGCTTTTTCGTCTCATGGAAATCATGCGGCGAACGAATTCTTGTCATACTAGTTAAGATTCCATCACACCATTTAATATTCTTCACTATCTCTCACAAATTACTCCGTCTCTCCGCCACGAGATCTGGTGATGACGACGATGATATTATTTCAATGCTTACTCTATTACAACAGAAACCAGCTATTTATTCTGCCTTTATGGCCTAATGGTTGAATATTCCCAACATCACATAATAAGCAGAGCTCTGATAGTGTCAGTCATGAGCTTCTGTAAATCACGTTGAGTTATTATCCCCACATATTTCTCGTCTTGCTTCACCAAGAGTCTTCGAATATTTTTCTTTATCATCATCTGTGCTGCATCTCCTAATGTAGTATCTTGTTCTACTGAAAAAATAGGTGAACTCATTATTTCTTCAATCTTGGTTGTTTCAGGTCTTACACGTCGATAGGCAATAGACCTTAGTATATCTCTCTCCGTTAAAATCCCAACCGGATTATTGTTCGAATCTGCTGTTACAACAATAGAACCAATATTCTTTTTTACCATAAGCTTGATCGCAGACTTAACGGAGAGACCTTTGTCTAGGGTTATCATTTTTCTATTCATTGCAGCCTTAACTCTCACCATTGGATTGAGCGACATAAGACAGGGAGGGTGACACAACTATGACTATATTAATCTATCCTCATCCATAAAAAAATGGCAAAGTGATATTATCTTGCCTTCTTGCGCAATAATGCTGTAATCCATTCGTGTAGATAGGCCACCAACTCGGGTCGACTTCGAGCCGGTACCTTCAATGAATCATAATTTGTACTTTGACTTTAATTATGGCACTATGATCCTACGTCTTTTGGCTTAATAATATCTTTAGAGATAGGACTGAAGATACTAATCTGCTATTTTCTATGTATCAATGTATCACCAAACCAATATTCCGCAAATCGTTCATGTATTGTTTGTATATTTTGTGACAACATATTATCAGAAAGTATGCTCTGCACCAAATTTTGATTTTTCATCAAGATTCTAAATATGTCTTTGTCAGTAATCATACCTACAATTTCACCTGTTTTTTCTTTATCAGATATGACGGGCAGTCTTCTTATATTTTTTGAGTACATAGTTTGGATTGCATCTCTCAGTGAACCGTTCGAGCGTATGGTTATCAATGGTTTGCTCATTAGTGCGCTCAATGGAGTGCTAAGGAGCCATGGCTCAAGTTTACCCAAAATGCGTACCACGTCTCTCTCAGTGATAATTCCTACTGCCCTCTTATCTCTTTCATTATTGATAACAATAATACTTCCAATATTGTTTTCATCCATCTTTTTAGATGCAGAAGAAATATTCTGGTCTTCTGTGTCTGTTACAATTTTCGTGGTCATAAAGCCGGATATGGATATCGAATCGATACTCATGTACCTATGCCAATGTTAGAATTCCTTACCTATCTCACTTTCGGTTCTTCTTAATCCTTGCGACCTCGAAATCAGATAGGTAAGCAATGTTGATAAGTCAAAATTCATTGTTGGTGACAAGTAATAACTTAAACGCAATACAAACTTCGAATTAAACTACATTAAGTCGTTCAACATAGGTTTGAGCTTGATAGAATAAAGCTTTAAGACAACGCATTTATTTACCTCTCGATTTTAGATATGATGCTTTGTCTTCATCAGCTTCCTCTCACACTTCTAAAGGTACGTCCCTCATTCTTGTTCCCCACGACGGTACTGAAATGTCAGAGAAAGCACTTAATAAGGCGGTGGAATTTGCCCAGGCGCTAAGGGCCAAGATCATTCTTCTACATATTGTAGATGATAGGATTGTACCCGCAAGTGATACGATCGGCTTTGTAAGTGACGAACAACCTTCACTGGAAGTTGCGAAAACGCAACTTATTAGAATTCTGAAACAAGGTGCTGAACTAATGCTTAAGGATAGGATATCGAAGGTGCAGCAAAGGGGAATCGATATTCGGTTCATGATGGGTGTTGGTTCACCTGCAGAAGAGATTGTCCTTATTGCTGAGTCTGAACATGTGGACCTTATTATCACGGGAAGTCGACGTTTGAATGAGATATTCAAAAATGTAGCTCTAGGTAGTGTGGCAAGAAGGGTCTCCGAAATTGCCAAATGTCCAGTCATGATAATTCATTAAGTACGACTTACCTCTGTAGATGGGTAGATGACAATATACGAAATAAATGGGAAGACTGCCGCTCTCTTGATAAATATTTAAAATCAGAACAATTTAAGTTGACACATGAAACAACACTCGCAATCAAAAGGCTCGAATGCAGTATGAGAACAATCTGTATCTATATTAACAGTATATGTGCAAATCTTAAATGCAGACGTTTGGCATATCTCCACTATTAGAAGTATGGTAAACTCTGCTCATGGTTGGCCGGTTGTTCTAATACCTTTCTAAGTCTAGACTATTCTGTCTTCTTATGCGCAACAAGACACCTTGACAATAGATAGAAGTAGATTTCGACAATAGATACACTTGTCATGCTATAATACTATACCTTAATTTAGACTGAAGTTACTCAACTTTTTTACTCATTATCCGTTGGGCTTGTGTGAAGGAGACACTTGCTATAATCTGTAATCTGAGCTTACTTGGTTTACGTTTGAGTCTCGTATCTAACTATCAGATGGTGACCGGGGAATAGGCCGACGACTTGCTATTTTACAATTATGATGGTGTGTCCACCGTAGTGAACAAGCTTAGAAGATGTACTTCCTAATAGAAAACTATCAGATGATAGGTATTTACCCCTACCTCCAACCACAATGGCATCCATATTTTCTTTTCTTGCGATTTCTAATATTTTCTCGGCAACATCTGTTCCTTTACTTTCAATCACATTCACATGAGAAGATTT
>JAATVR010000632.1 GCA_014523665.1 Nitrososphaerales archaeon TH526 | reverse complement strand
CAAGTTGTATAACCTAGACTGGCTTTATTACACTGATTAATGAAGAACTTACGAAAACCATGGCTGGTCATAACATCTCTTTTATCGTTTCCTACCTTAACCTGATTAACACCAGACCTCTTGAGTACATCTTCAATAATGCGGAACATCATACGTGGTGACAAGAATTTAGGGGCGTTAGCAGTAAATGGATTGTCTATGTTAAATTGTTCTCTGATGAGTGGACACTTATCCTTTAGTTCCTCTCCAAATGACTTGCGATAATCTAAATAAGCATCAATAGCGGCAGCACATTCTGGGGTGCAGAAAGTGTAATACCTATCTGCTTTAGAACGATTGTAAACCCATATCATATACAATGAAAACTCATCAATCTTCTTAATATCGCATAACGACAACTCTCGCAGACCACCAATACGCATTCCAGTAGAAGTCATGAGCAAAATGATAACCCTAGAACGGATATCGCAGTTTGCCAGGATATGTTCAATTTCATTAACTGAATAAGGCCTATCCATAGAGTAATAATTTGACTCATCTTGTGGAAAGAAGCGCCATATTTTGCGCTTGTTAAGGTTTACGTCATTTATATCAAAGAAGTGAAATATGGCAGAACAACTTACTTGTATTGCTGAATATGATAACTTTCGTTCCTTTAGATGTTCAATATAGTCTATGATTTTGGACTCGATCACGTTAGGTTTGTAGTCTAGCAACGTCCTTAGATTCTGCTGCTGCTGGTTCTTTGTTACTACTGTCGTCGTCATACTTGACCTTAGGAATTGGTTGAATGTTAAACGGTAGGTCTTTTTGGAGTGTGGCGACTTTATCCCATCAGTTACAGAATAGATTCGAGGTTGTTCTTGTTCTTGCTCTTCTTTACATTTTACGTTAATTCATTTACTTTCTGACCAGCCTTCGGATTTCAGCCTGAGGCCACACGTTGAAGAGGAGTAAACTTCTTTCTTATTACGAATGCGACAAGGCTTGGATGTATCATTAATTTGCTTTAGTGCGAAGTAGATAGGCAATGACATCTAAAAGAACTCACATCAAATAGGATGGATAACTCTAAGCATCAAACCAAATCAAGAATCGAGGCTGATTCATTGCTATCTCAAAATCTAGGATCTATCATAGACCAATAAGTTCAGCTCTGCCCAACCTTCTATTCGGCTAAGGTGCCTCAGATTACGTTATTATAGGTTATACACATGTTTCGAAGCGTATTTATCATTTTTTCTATATGTCAGATACTCTCAATTCAATATGAATCATAAAGGATCTGATGATCTTTTACTCGGCATTATTTCGCCCTGTAGGGTGGTAGTATTCCTTAATTGTTTTTTTGAGAATTTTGATCTAGCAATAATATATAGCAATCCTACCAGTGTAGCTATTCCAATAAGAAATCCAAGCTGAGATGCAAGATCAGAAAGGAAGTGGATCTCACTTGACTGAATGCCAATTTGCTGCCTTACCCATTCTGGTAAAGCAGTATTAATTTCATTAGCCCTAAAATCAATTGTAGTCTGTCCTACGGCAAATAGTATCATCAGACCAAGGAATCCCATTGCCGCTAATGGTCCTGAGTACTTTCGTATGCCCTTATAGATAAAATTCTTTGGGTTTAAGAAACCCTCTCCAAACCCTCTGAATATCATGATAATATCATAAATCCAAAAGAGAGAAAAGAATACAACAAAAGTATTATAAACAGTCTTCGCTGCCTCTAGACCTTCACCCAAATTTGCCATGGTTGTATAACTGGTGATGATTCTTAGGAAAGTATCGTTTATGAGAGAATATCCTAGCGGAAATTCTGAATTCATAAATGGTATGCTAATTAGAAATAGGTTTTTAGCTAAGCCGATAACACTTAATATCAGCAATGCCATCGCAATAGACTTCACGCCTGTGTTGCGTACAACATTAGTTCTTGGAGCTTTCGATCCAAATCCCTTTTCATCATGTACCAATTGTACCTTGGATGAAGATATCTTAATCCCAAGCTTGTTTAGGCTTTCTTGTATTGTACTCACATAACCTCTGGTAGCTAAAAAGGATAGTATGATGGCTGAAATAGTGGGACCAAATAACATTGATGAATAGTTCAATTTGTCGGATAATAGAACAAACAATCCGATTAAATTCCAAATGGCTATTCCAATAAAAAGAAATAAGCTTATTGAAATTAGTAGGATCTTATATCTTGAACGTAGACGCTCTGAAGAGTTACGCAATTCATACAATACGTAAACCAAAAAGGCAGTTGGAATACAAATAGATAGAGACATAAACATAGGGGATGTTATTATTCCTGTTATTCCAGAATCCATAAAGTCTTGCAATACGTTTATGTGCAATTTTAGACTTTCAACAAGTGGTCCATCCCTGAGTACAGCGGGTATTCCAATTACGAGATACATAATTGGCGTAGCCGCAATCGGAATTATTATGAATACAAACATAACTATGGATATTTTAAGTAACAACTGTTGATGGCGTGCAATCCCAGACAATACATTTTGAGCTTGTCTAAGAAAGATCATGCAGACAGTCGACGAAATGGAACCTAAGATTGCTGAATATGAAATTACTTGGACAAGATTCTCATCCTTGAATGAAATTGATATTCCGATGACGTTATCAACTATCTTATCAAGGACTACAGAATTGAGTATGACTACGATAATTGATGAGAGAAATATTAACAGAATTATTATTCCGATTCTTTTATCCTTTGGCACAGATAATCCAGCTGATTCGTCCTTTTGATTTTTTAGCTTCTTTTTCAAAACGACATATAAAGAACACGACGTTATTGCTATACCCGCAAGGAAAGATGATATAGAAATTATCCCTGGAAGTAATGCTGTAGCCGGATTTTGAGCCATTTCGTAGGAAAATCCGGTTGCAAAGGAGGATGAGTCATGATATGAGATAGTATTGCTATCAACTGAACTTTCATCTCCTGCATTATAACCAAGCATGAAAGTGAATGTGTGTGGAACCAACATTCTAAAGTCATAAAAATCATTAGTATCTTTGAATGGAACACTAAGCTCTACTGCAATATCAGTATCATTAATATATCTTAAGGCAGTAGTAAATATCTTTGAGTCTGAACTCGGGTCAATCTCGAAATTATTTTCATTATTTAAGTATCCATCCATGGCATATGGTGAATACTCGCGACCTTTTGTCCCCATAATTACATAGTTATCGCCTTCTTTAGAAACACCATCACCGTTCTCATCAAAAAGAATTGTAACCGAACGAGGAGTACTATAGATCGGTCTGACTGTATGCAATATTGCAAAGAATGATACATGGGTATCATTATTTCTTACATACATATGTCCCAATAAAGTGTTAGGACTAGTATTATGAACAGTCGATTGAAATGGGATTCCATAGAATAGTACTGGCTGCTTCTTTGAATTGATTACTCCATTCCAATCATTGCTTTGGCCATCTATGACCATCTGATCATTTGAATATATTGAAGGTATATTATTAATTGCATGCTGACCAAATGCATTTTCAGAGAGTATTGATGTAGGTATAAATATGCTTACTAAAATCAATACTGCCAAAAGTCCTTTCATTTGCTTAATCTCCTATTCAAGGCATAATTGTAAAACAAAGATGCTTCGATCCAATACGGGAGGCCCACGTGTATCCGACTAAATAAAGGCAGACCGTTCTCATTTGGATTCCATTTCAACACTTATAAAGTACTGAGTGTGTTATTTCTGATTTGGTAAGAAACCAGTTTAATGTATCAGTATCGCTGCTTATTTGAGGATAGCACGAAGGTAGATGTGTTGCCAGAAGTACAGGCTCTGGCATCAGCCAAAGAATGCTATGCAATGAAGTCGAAGTTGCTTACTAATGCTACGGTAGTAGATGATGCTATCAAGTTTGTAGCTGCACATACAGCAGCATTAATAGACAAAGCCAATTCTGACAAATCGGTTGTTGAAGAGAAAAATTGTAGTTGCGACCATGAAGTCCTGATCGACAGCAATACACTCAACTACTTACTGCATTGTTAGGAAGAGGCAGATAAGGTGGATTTCCTGTTCTCCCGTAATTGCCATGATTGCAGATAGTTCTGCTGAAAGTTAGTGTGATATGTAAGCATTACAGAAAATAATTTCCAAGGCGACAAAAATATTTCTTCCGGGACAAGAAAACACCTGTCATACCATCACACATGTCACACACAGATTGAAGAAGAACATTATTCCGAAGAGGGATTTGGTTGCGATATATTCTAGGACAATCCATCCATCACGCCTGACAGACAGTTTAATGACGACGAAAAAAGAACGGCAAAAGATTTGTAACCTCAGATATGGTAGCATCCTACAACAACAGAAAAAGCTAATTCTTACGACAAAGTTACTTTCTCTGAAGAAGAAGTTGACGTTCAAAGAACTAAGGAAGATTGTAACGCCATTGAAGTACAGTCAAGAGCAGCAACAAACAACATTATTTTCTAACATAATACTGAACAAACCATTCTGGATATGGAACATTAAAGAACATAAAGCAGCGGACATCTTAACAAATGGCTACTGCTGCTTTAATCACATAATAGGACTACCAAAGAAAAATGAGGAGGACAAGCCATTCTATGACTATGAAAAGCTACTGTTTGATACTCTTCAACAGCACAAGCACGGCTGGATAAAGAAAGCTACTGGCCTAGGTATCACAGAGTTTATGCTTAGGTATATGGCCTGGCTTTGCTTGAAGGATGATCGCCTATCCAATAGCCAGATGTCCATCGTAACAGGGCCTAGGATTGAACTTGCTATCACATTGATAAACAGAATGAAGCGATTGTTTGATCGACTCCAACTTTCCTTTGACACCAAGGAAACAGTCATTGAACTCAATGGAGTACACATAGAAGCATATCCATCACATCACCTCGATAGTATGAGAGGATTGAAGGATGTATCATTCATTCTGTTGGATGAGCCTATTCAATGGTTAGAAGAAAAGTTAGTGTCAATAAATGAAGAATTTAGCAGAAAGATTGGTTTGCGTTAAGCCGCTAAGAGAGAAGGAGATGCACATGACGATAGTAATAATTATGATGAGTAAGGTATGAATTCAAATGGTAAAGTGAATTCACATGAGAGACATCTAGAAAAAACTGAAATTCCTGACCTTTGCTTTTTCCATGGTACGCTCTTGGAGAGAATTGACAATATCAGATTAGTTTCATTATATCCAATATAAGCTCGAAAGCCATTCCTTAATGTTGAAGATGTCACATTTAGGGAAGGAATAGACCCTATTACAAACCCATATCGCCGTCTCGTCTCGGTATTTCCTTTGACAATTCAGTATGATCACCAAAGAAAATGATGTAGTAACAAAGGATCAACAATAGGAAGAACTAAAGGGAGACCGCAGAAAGAGGGAGGGTGGTCTGGAGTTTTACTACAAAGAAGACATGGTCATTACAAATGATTTTGGCTGACCCCCCTCTCATCTGTGGATAATACTATGCAGATGAAGGTTAGACGCTGTCCCAAGTGCTGAGTACACACTGGTCATCCAGGATGCCAGATGAGCAGGCAGTACCAGCTATGAGAAGAGATCATCAGCTCTGCTGCTGTCCTGGTGTATATCATCTTTCTCTATTTTCTAAAGCAAATAGATAGTTGAGTAGTTAAGCGTAAATCTGGAAAGGGATATTACTATCTATAGTGAAAGACTGAAAGATTGAGTTCAGAGACTGAAAGGATACAATGGCGTAGGAATAAGGTCTTAGAACTTTCTAGCCAAGGTCGCAGTCAACCACAGATAGCAAAGATCATGCAGGTTGCCCTAGGTACTGTCAATAGAGATCTACAGTTCCTAAGACAAGAGGCTAAAGTGAACATCCATAGATATATAGACGAAAAGCTGCCATTCGAATATCAGAAATGTTTAACTGGATTAGAGGCTATTCTCGGCAAGACCTGGGATATTGCTAATAATTCAAACTCTTCAGAGAGAGATAGGCTGCAAGCCATTTCGGTTGGAATGCAAGCATACGGCATGAAGATAGATCTACTTACCAATGCTACTGTGGTAGAAAGAGCAGTGCAGTTTGTCGACAGAAACCGCACAGGTTTGACACATCAGAATAGCAAAGTTGCTATAGAGGATCCTCGAAAAGAGAGCACGACTGGAATAGATAACATTACAGAATCTTAAACAAGATCCTAAATAAGTATTAGCAAGAATTAGGCCTTGGCAATAGAAACACAGAACAGTTTGAACTACTGAGGGGTTTACCGTTCTAGTACTATATGAGGACTAGTTTGATGTAATGTGCATTCTTAGAAAAAAAGAGTGAAAAAAGAGATAAATAGTGGAACTAAACTTCAAATGAAAATGTGACAGAGTTTTCCGCTAGTTCACCAAACTCAACTGTTGTCTTTGTTACTGGTTCTATTAGTCCTTCCAATATAGCTTTCATTGCAAGTGAGAACTTGATATTTATATCATGGTTGACTGTAAAATAGTGTCGCTGGTTTCTGTCGCTACTTTCTACCGAATGCTTACAAGCCTGAAATCCACCAATAATCCAGAAACTGAACTAGAGTATGACCGTTAACTTTAGGATAAAAATATGATACATATTCTTTAGCCATTGTTGTTCCAAACTCCTTGCCAAAGTCCTCGATATGCTTTTCATCGTCTATTACATTGAACGTTCTGCGAAGAAAATCTTTGCTTACTAAAATAAAGCCTAGTTCTTCAAATTGCATTTCATGTGTGACATAGTTTTTTAGTATTTTATTTACAAGACCACTAACAGAAACCCCCTTCCTTGCTGCGTCCTCGCCTAAGGTTTTGATTACTTGATCTTCTAATCTAAAACCTTGATGTGAGAGTTTGCTCTTACTGTTATCGTTATCTTCTTTTTTCTTCGACGACGACGAAGAAGGCATCATGTTGCTTTTAGCTCTAAGTGCTGCGTGGTTATTATACAAATACCGTTGATATATACAGTTCATGCCATATTGTGGTTCATTTCTCAGGATTTCATCCTGCCATGGAAAAAAAGAAACTAGGTACCCCCCAAATGAGAATGACCATGTACTTAGTATTTATCATGATGCGAAAGAATCCTCTAGTAAAAAGTACTTGCATTATCATATGACGTTATTATATGAAGTGTATAATGTTTCAGATAGTTTGGAAAGTAAAAAAAGAGGGTTGGCTATGGGCAGAAAGGCCAAATTAAACATTGATGCGTACTTCTTCTTCTAGCATCGGCTTGTTGTATCAAGTCGTCTGATCCTGGTAGGTTCAGTAAATCTATTGTATAGACTGCAAAGCATCCCAGAGTAAACACACAGAGTGCAATTGCTATCACTTCTATATTCTGCATTATGAGCACTGGTATTGGGAAGTTATTATTTATTGTGATTACAAAGTTGAACAATGTTCAACGATGTTGTATATTATTGGCCCATCAAGGGCTAACCCATTCAATCAAAATATTATTAACTTAAAACTTCTATATACTCAAAGCATATAGACATTTGACAATTACTACTACTACCAGTAATAACAGCAAAAAGAAAAATAACTCATCTCAGCACGAAGACAAAAATCAAAATAAACAGACTACTGCATATAGAATCTTACTTGTAGATGACGATCCTGATATCTTGTTAACTTTCAAAGCAGGTTTAGAAGACGACAAGAACACAGCACATGGTGAAGGAGTAAGAGTAAAGGTCGACACATTTGCAGACCCAAAGGAAGCTTTAACTGCATTTAAAGCTGGCGTTTACGATCTGCTGCTGCTTGATATTAGAATGCCAAATATTAATGGATTTGAGCTCTGCGAAGAGCTAAAGAAAATAGACGGTACACCCAAAGTGTGTTTCATAACAGCATATGAACTATATTATGAAGCTTTAAAGAAAGACTTTCCTGGGTTGGATATTGGCTGCTTTATCAAAAAACCTATATCAATACAGGAACTAGTAATAAAGATAAGAAAAGAACTATCATAGCTATTGTGCAGATATAAAATTATTAGATTGGTGTTATATTAGTCGTTATACTGGATGCCATTGTATGTAAGATGTCTGATACCGTTAATAGTACTGAATCAAAACAGTAGAGATGTGTTACAAGCAACCAGCGTAAAGATGTGATGGGGCTCAAGTCCAAAGACCCAAAACGCTAAAGTAAAAACAGTCGTTACTATTAAACAGAGCTGACAAATTACAATCATGACACTGCAGAACCTATCAAGAATACTGGATAAGTACGAACAGAAGCTCGGTAGTTCGAGCTTAGGGCAGTTTGAACTACTGAAAGATATACCATTCTATAATTGGCAGAACCCACAAGATATCAGAACACTAAACCATATCATAGGCCTACCTCAGAAGAATGGTAAATCCCATCCACTATTCGACTACGAACAACTCGTTTTTGACACACTACAAGATCACAAGCATCTCTGGATCAAGAAAGCAACTGGATTAGGCGTTACCGAGTTTATGCTTAGATATATGGCCTGGCTTTGTTTTTCGAGAAATATCCCTCGGAATTCACAGATGTGCATTGTAACAGGACCCCGCATTGAGTTAGCAATCACCCTGATTGATAGAATGAAGAAATAGAGAATTTCTCTCTGTTTTTGATTCGAAGGAGACAGTTATCGAGTTAAACAGTGTTCACATTGAGGCTTATCCTAGTCACCACTTAGATTCAATGAGAGGTTTAACAAACGTATCAT
>JAATVR010000631.1 GCA_014523665.1 Nitrososphaerales archaeon TH526 | reverse complement strand
TTAGTCGGTTAGTAAAACAGACAAACTATGTGTTACATTGGACGTAGAAAGTGTTTATTTAATACTGTTCCTCATTCAACGATATGATTAAGAAATCAACTTCTTTTCTAACCTGCCTTCTAATCGCAATAGCGCTAGGAGCTACTGGTCTCAACTCGGTGTCTTTAATTAAGGCTACTCTGTCAACAGACACTAGTTGTACTGATGAGGGTGGAACAATCGACGAGAATGGAACATGTGTCCCTCTATCAACACCTACGGAACCTCAGTGTCCGAAACATTGGTGGTATGTTCCTGAAATTCAAGGGTGTGCGCCTATGCCAAATACTGTCCTCAATAACGAGGGTCCTGTAGGTAGTGACATCAACGACTCCAGTACTCAGGGTGCAATGCCCTGATCGACCTTTGTAAAGTCAATATTTTTTATAAAATGAGTGCGCGGTTCATGTTATATAGAACCTTCAGGGGACCAGCAGCAAACTAATCTACTTTTTATTTGGCTGAGGGGGAGAAAAGTCCTCCTATAATATTTCTTTCCTTATCAGCTTGATTTATTAACTTAGCAGCCTCTGCAGCTTCTACTTGTCTTTCCCAAGCAGCTGGTGCTTCCGGGCTTGAACAAATCCAGTGACGTGGCCGCCGGGCAACGGATCATTCCATCCGCAATCTTCCTTCCTTGGGGGCTCTGATTGTACTAATTGTTGTACGTCTTATTGGATGACAGAAGCGACTGATTAACTTCGGTTTGTATAGATGGATTCTGAAGGTTTCCGAATTGAGCAGACGTCTCTGGAGTCACATCAAACCGTAAGGTCTACTCATCAGAAGGTGATAGCTGCGGTAACAGCTACCCCTCAAAAGTTTGTACATTATTATCGTCATCAGACGTGGACTGAACGCTTGGTATAGCAAAACTTGCCAAATTAATTATTACGCCAAAAATCGATTTTGCAATAACAACTATTGCTATTTCGGCCTTTTTCACGCAGTATATATCCATGTATATAAAGTCAGCTGAAAAAGAAGGGTCATACGAGAAAAATCCGGCACCTCTAATTCAATACCGCTTGGCGATCATTTTCATATGTCCCTTATCGTAGCAAAGCCGGTTAAATAAACAATATCAGGTTCTGATAGCTCGGCCTATACTCATATTGCCTACTTTTGCATACTCGATTTTACGTTTCTCAAATGTTCGAATTTCATCAGGCAAAGTCAAGCTCTTCTTCTGCATTTTATTTGAGATTTCCAGCAAAAGGAAGTATGATGTGATACACAAAAGCTTGTCGGCCTTATTCATCTCAAGACTCTTTTTGCCCAGTCAATCAATCACAAATTTAGGGCGATGATAACAGAATACAACAGCAGGCAGCTCAATTATTTACAATTAGGATTAAAAAACCCCCATACAAATGAATCTGATCAACTGATAAACTTTGAATGCTGATGGGCGTTCAAGAGTGGCGCAATGAGTTCACAACACCTATACTTATTGTGCACGCCTTGACTCCGTAAGATATGCTTATGATATTGGTTGCAACAATGTTGGTAAACCACAAATCCCAAATACTTATATCGACCCATTCATTGGTTGCGAACATGAGTATTAACCAATTCTCGAGATTCTACATTATGGCTGTGATTGCAGTTATTGTATTGACAGTTATAGCAATCTCTTCCACCCCTGCGGCAGTCGCTCAGAATATGACCGATGGAAATATGACGGGTGGAAATATGACCGGACAAACCAGTAGCTCTTCAGAAGATGTTGAAGCACAATGTTCCCTTAGCCCCGCTTGTATTACCTGAAATCATAGGCTGGCATATAGGTGCCTTAATAATTTTTGTTTCATAGAAATTGACTCGTTCCATGAAACAACTCCCAAGAAATCGATAGATACTGCAATTTTTTGATGGCAAGTCAAACTCTGGCAAGTCACATCTTATGAATTTCAATGACTTGCCCTCTCTAATTCTGTTCTCTATTTTATCAACTAGTCTGCTCCATACTTTCAGTTCATCGTCTTCTTTATTTTTAGAATCCTTGAGACAATTTTCGTCACGACATATGCACACTTTTGAGGTAACGGGATTATGCGGCTACTATCTATTTCCCAGGCACTTTTTTTAATATTCCATATCATGGATGCCCAATTAGTGATAAGCCTAGTGTGATCCTTTCACACTGCGACGTGGAAGAACCCTTCCCCTCAATGAACTGAATCCCAGGTTAAGATCTTAAATTCTATAGCGGCCAAGAAATCATGAAGAATGCAAAAGCTAACTTGCATTTACAGGAGACCGGTATCTTATATTACGAGAAAAAAGAGGGGAATAGGTTAATCTTTATTGCGTGAAAGTACTTTTGTTCTCTCATCAGTTAAGGAGCTGTATATCCCAGTGGGATATTCAGGTATAGTCTATCTTTCAAGCCAAGCATCTTTATCGCAGTATTTAGAGAATCTATTGCACCTCTGAGCTGACCGTTCTGAGCTAATAACTCGCCCTCGCTTCTAAGCTGTTGTATTGCCGCTATCTGATCTGATGTGAGGTTTGCAGATTGGGTGGCATTACCTACCTGATTGGATGTGAGGTTTGCAGCCTGGGTAGCATTATCGATCAGTTGCAGTCCCGTCTGTGCAATGTACTCTCTCCAGTTACCATCAAAATTACTGATATCTTTCATTCCAACCAGTAAAGCAGGTTCAGCTGTAACTCCAAGAACTGTACTGTTATCCATTAATCTTGCCTTGCCTATTGATAATCCCGGTGGTTCTTGTCCCAGTAGGGTAGCTAATCCGTCAGCTGGAACGCACCAGATCTCAACTACTACAGAAACTCCATTCGTGGCATTTGCTGGTACACGTACCATTGCTGGATGTACATCATTAATGGAGTATAACCTATACTCGGGCATAGTTCTATCCTCTCTGATGAATGTAGATCCTTGTGGCCCCGCTAATTGCTGTTGCCGTTCTACTCCGCCTTGTGGAGGTGCTCCACCTACTGGAGGTAGCGCTCCTAGTACTGGAAGTTCCGCTCCTCCTACTGGAGGTTGTCCTCCTCCTCCTCCTACTGGAGGTTGTCCTCCTCCTCCTCCTACTGGAGGTTGTCCTCCTCCTCCTCCTACTGGAGGTTGTCCTCCTCCTCCTCCTACTGGAGGTTGTCCTCCTCCTCCTACT
>JAATVR010000630.1 GCA_014523665.1 Nitrososphaerales archaeon TH526 | reverse complement strand
GAGATAATACTAGAAAAAGCTGATCCGAAGCTAAGAGACAAAGTATTGAATGGTACCACAAAAATAGACAAGGCCTATAAGCAGATCAAGAATGAAGAAATACGCCTGAAGATAATAGCGCAAACAAAACAATCTTGTGTTGCCGCAGCTGAAGATAGTTTTTCTTTTACTTCTAATCGAATAAAATTACTACAAGGGGATATGAGAAAGTTAGCTTACGACGCTAAGCTAATCCCAGATAATTCGATAGACCTCATTTTTACGGATCCTCTTTACCATAGAGAATATCTGCCATTATTTGTTAACCTAGCCGAAGTAGCTGACAGAGTCCTTAAAGATGGGGGCTCCTTAGTGACATACATTGGTCAGTACGCCTTACCTGAAGTTCTAGACTATCTCCGTCAGCCAAAGGCACGACTACGATATTGGCATGAATTCTGTATCAAACTAGAAGGCCCACAATTTGCTAGGTTAAATAACCCGGTAATTGTAGTCAGATGGAAACATCTACTTTGGTTCGTCAAAGGAGAAAAGCCCCAGCTGCCTCTGGACGACAATTCCATCACCGATCTAATAGAATCTAAGAGGCCTGACAAGTCACTAAATAAATTTGCACAGAGTACTATTGAAGCTGAGTATATAATCTCTAAACTGACTATAGAAGACATGCAAATCTTGGATCCATTTCTTGGAGGTGGAACTACTGCTATAGCTGCGGCAAACTTAAATCGTCGATTTATAGGAATAGATATAGCAGCTGAAGCAATCGAATCTGTAAATGCTAGTCTTAGAAAGCTGTACGGCTTGAATCTATAAAGGCTCGACTGAATCTATGAATGATAATAGAAGCTTCCCCATATTCGTTCAGATAGGGATAGATACCCTATATTTGTGATTGATTTTGGTAACAGTGAAAACAGACGAAATCATATGAAACCAGCTGTAAACTAATAGATAATGTCAGGAAACTATATGGTAACAGATGATAACAATGTTTAAAGCTTCAAAATCTATTCATTATGTAGGATATGCAAGGATTAAACAGGCAGGAATTAGAAGATTATGTCATAGACCTATATAATAATCAAAAGAAGACGATTAGAGAGATACAGAGGATAGTAAGAAAAAATCCTCGCGATCTTAAAAAAATTCTAGACAAAGCTGATCCGGGACGGTCTTCCGCCTCTCTTTCTGAATCTTCAAGAGCCTATCAGATGCTTGAGGAAGGTAGCAGTCCAACTCATATGGCCATCACATTAGGCATAAGAGAGAAGGAAGTAAATGAATACTACAGGGAATATTGGAGTCTTAATAGAATGTACAATCTTAACCAGATTTACGCAGAGATGAAGGACGACCTTTGGTCTATAATAGAATTACATAGGAGAATGAAGACAGAGGGTCTGAGTCCACAACAGGTCACTAGAATTCTTAAGAGGATTATAACGCTTGAACGTCAAAACTTAGAGTTAGAAGGTGAACAAGCTAGGCTAGAAGTAGGCAATAGGCAAGCGGCAAAGACCTTTCAACAATTCACCGATTCTATACAGAAAGATCACAAAATAATGGAAGAGAATTATTCTGTCATCAGTCAACAAAAACAAGAGATTTTCAGTCTGAACAAGGAAAAGACAAGACTTGAAAACATCATTAATTCCATTCAGCTGAATAGTGAAACATGTGTTAAAATTAAGCAGATAGTTAAGCAAGAAGTAGAAAGTATTGTGTCTAATCCTACAAGGTTGATAAGATTAGCTCTTGCTGCTTTATTCGAATCATCAAGAAAACATCCTGGAAAGTTCCAGGCCTTGTATTATAACATGCCTTCTCACTTAACAGTGGAGCAAATATTAGCACTGTCATCCATCAGTCAAAGAACAAGCCCGTATGAAGACAGTGATGATGAGAAATTACTCTTACACGAAGCAGAACAGTCGTACAATAGAATAATAGATGCCATTACAAGCAATTGCATTAATGGAATGCAATTTGAAACTGAACCATTATATCATTCACGACAGGTGTCCGACTTAAATGATGGTCTGTCTTCAGTAGAAGGCAATCATAAAATTTATGATACTAGGAACTTGTCTCAAGTTAATTTTGTTTATAATAATGTTACATTTCAGGTATGCTCTAATTCTAAAATCACAAAGGAGAAAAACACGTATAATGAAATGGATGACCGGCTTAGAGAGAAGGAATCTGAGCAGCACAATTTTCAAGATCAATAAAGTAATTACTATTTTTACAGTGTACATTATGAATTGTATCTTCAACATTTTATCATTCTTGGTTGAATTTAGACCCCTAATTTATCTGCATATAAATCTGCTTTTAGAATAGACAATCGTAGCTAAAGATAAAAATCCTACATGCAAAAGTAGTAGTCGAAGATAGCGTCTCCCAGGAGAATCGGAAGGTAATCTGGCATGTCCGCGCTCATATGCTAATAGGCAGGTCATCTTCATCATCAACATGCCCCCACCTTCTTAGTAGATGACGCTTCTTTGTCGTAGTAGAAAGAATCTTTAGGCATGTGTATGTGGGACTTCTGACACACACCTCTTCATACTAATGGTACTCAGCTAATGCCAGAACTGCAATAACAGCCTAAACTATCGAATAAGTCATTGTGTGAGGGTGCTTCCTTATCTAGCTGCTACATAGGCTACGGCAGCTCTCCTCTTACGCTTACTCATGACCATATCTATAATCAATCAGCAGTAAATTAGCTTTTCAGCTTTTTCAGCAGCTAACTCCTTTTAGCTGCCATTAATTTGATGTAACAATGAAGTGCCCTTATTTCCTGATTAGGTACGATTGTTATACTGAACCATCCAATTCTAATGAGTGATTTAGGACACCATTGCATATTCTTATTTCCTAAGAGTAAAAAGAGTAATCCTCCAGGCTTGGTAACTCTTGCTCCTTCAGTGAGCAGCTTGGTCATTGAAGGCATACTCGTTCCATACATCTCTATTGCAGCATGTTCAGAATACGGAGGATCGCAGTTCCATCTGTCAAACCGATTCTTCCATTCTTGGGGAAGATATTGTCCATCAAGAATATGGGTCGGATTTCTTTCTGGATTTATGTCGACTGTTACCAGTTTAGAGATTGCTACAACTTCTCCAGAACATACTTCAATTTCCTCTCCTGACTGATGACAGTTCCCAAATAATCGCTTCTTTGTATCCATAGGGGTACTTTCCATTATTCTTACCACGGAGTCTCAGATGTCCTGAAACAAACTGAGGACTGTTCTGTGTAATATAAGCATTACCAGTAATACTTTCAAAAAGAAATGAACCTTTATACTTCCCAGTTACCTTATCAGGTTTTCTTTTGATTATTCGGTCGTTTATTAAATCCATTAGAAAAATAAATACTAAAGGGTCAGCTTTAGCTGTTTCGGTGAGATTGTAAGAAGCTCGGTCATTTCTTGCTATACTTAGACTAGTCTAGCCAAGAATTTGAAATAATGGAATGAGATTATAAGCATTGTTACATAAGTTCATCAAATTGTAAACTCTTGTCTGATTCAAATCATGATATTATTAAATATAGAAGTTTAATCCCTCAAGACCAGAAAGTAACAATGGATGACACTACAGAATCTATCCAGGATATTAGATAGGTATGAACAGCAATCATGTATCAGCGGCATACAACAGTTTGAACTGCTCAAGGGTTTACCATTCTATAAATGGGGAGCTGACTCGATTCAAAATTACGCTCACGCAGTCAGCTTGTCACACAATATTTGCGAAGCAATTTTTGACGAAAATCATGCTCATAAATCTAGCTTTAATAAGAATAAATATACCGTGACAAAGTTGCATCTGGTCAAAATCATGCTTAAAAAAGCAGCTTCGAGTCAATGGAGTTACGGCTACCATACTAAACTGTCAGAGCCCTGTCAAGTAATCATTAGCTGTTCTTGATTATTCACATGATCTCTGGCTTCTTGCGTTAACTCCTTGATGATAGGGGTGCCAACATCTACAGCTTTATCAAATCCAGTAATAACTCCGGCAGAGAAGGTTTTCCATCCCAACCTATAATGGCTAAGATGACTGCTATTAATAAGATAAAACCAAAATAGTCTTATTTGTATAGTAGTGAAGCTAGCTATTATATCGTTTCCATCATAGAAATTTGTGCTGTGATATTCTTTGCTCTTATTAGAGGTTGCCTATTTGCGGAGCTTTAGATAGAATTAAGGAACTGATTCCAAACGTCTCTGTCGAAGTATAAGCTCGCATTATCTTCTTGTCCATTCCTTTAATATTATTCCCACTCATACCCAGCTACGTTGAATTTTTGAGAAGCAGGATCATATCCTAATTCAAGTGCCATAATTAAATTATTCATCCAAGATAACTTTTGTGAATTTGTAAATCCCGTTACCATGATTAGCCCTTTGACCTTTCCGTCTTCTACTATCTTGCCCTTTTCATGCGCCCACCAAAAGAATTGTTCGCCATCTTCAGCTGTAGTTAGTAAACCCTGCCAGCTGGCGTCAAGTATGCCATGCGGATATTGAGTCATCATGCCTGAGCCTAGATTTTTGCCACTTGGAAACCTACCTATGCCTCTTATTTCAGATGTAAAGCTCACTTCCATTGTTACCCCCTCAATTGGATGAACCCTTGTTACTTTAACTCCTGTTATGTTGCCACTCTCTTCAAAGAGTTTTTCTCCTAATGCCATATCAAAGGAGATTTGACAAAATTTGTATTTAAGAAGTTTGCAGTCATATTGCGGATTATGTAGTAATAGTCATTAAGACTATTCGCGTAATACTGGATAAAATTTTAGAAAGGTTGAGGAAACAAGACCTTCTTGGCAAGGTTTTGCACTAGAGGCATTGCGACGCGAGCAGGAACTCTCATTTGATTAAAAAAATAACCATTAACTATAATCCAAGGAAAAGATGCAAATTGTCAAAGGTCTCGTAAAGACTTTAAGCACATGGTTATCAATGCAATAGTTTTTTCAAAGTTCTGGATACTCGAAAGCCCTGCAGAACCAGGAACAATAGACGTCCAAATAATCCTTTGACCGCCAGTCTTGCTTGTGACCTCTTTCCATAAATTAGGATCTTCAGATTCAGAATGAATAAATATTCCATTTCTTGCATTTAGGGTCTCCATGTACGATCTCATCTGATCTAGGTTAGGTCTAGCATCTTTTAGAGTATGACGGCTGTTTTTTGCATCAATAATCAGAGTCATTCCATTCGTCAATTCGATTGAGATATCAGGAATATCTAATATTGGATGATAATTATGATTGTATATTTATTTATTAGCATTATACTACTTCTTAGTAATTCAATAACTTGATAGTAATCTAAGAGACTTATCTCTAACATTGGGAGCAAGCATTTCATCCTAATTTTCATGCGGAGTCTGAGGTCTGAATTCGGATCTGCTCTCTTATGGAACGCTGTATATAGTAAGAAACGAGATAACTACGACAGCTAAGAGGAATACCTATGAAAGCTCAGAATGACTAAAGGCAAATAATATGAGACCTTAGATATAGCTATCTGGCACAATAATGTCTATTAATGGTTTATCGCTGTCTGCTAGAAATAGCCGCCCAGTGGTAGTCAAGCTACAGGAGCAAAAGTAAAGCTACAAGTCCTGAGTAATTAGTTGCTACTGCAACAGACAGATTACCACGATTAGCGAATAATTTGCAATGCCAGTTTGGTTATCTGAATGCTTCAGCGTAATCCATTGCGAATTGAGCAAATGATATAGGTTTATTTCCAGTTATCAATTCGACAGCATCAGATACCCGTGACGCATATCCTTTTCTATAATTATCCTCTACTGCATACCTAAAACCTTTGTCAAGATACGGAAGTATACCCCGTAAGGCGTCTAGACCTTCAACAATCTGAATACTCGGAGGTAACTGAATTAGCAATGCCAATAATTTTTCCTTTAACTCAGAGATGGATTCAAAAAAGTAATTCAATTGATCCTCATCGAAATCCATGAGTCTCTTATCGTGTGTTATAACTTTAGGGAATTTTGCAGTGAATCGAAAGTTCTCGGGAGTCCTATTGTACCAGTTCTTGACCATGAATTCATTAGGAATTCGGTAGAAAGAAGAGTCGATTTCTACATAATTGAAAATGCTAGAATAATACTTTAACCATTTAGAATTTTCAATCCCCTTGGGATAGAATGGTCCTTGCCATGACGAATAGGACCATCCAGAACATCCTATGTAATATTGCAAATTCCCTTGTAGATACTAATTAGTAAGTTAGGATAATATTCTTTGTGATGTTGCTGCGGAATCTGTGCGGGGATGAGAGATCCAAAACCAAATGTCACCTGTGCTAAAGAACGAGATCCTGAAAGATACTGTCTTAACTTTGATGATCCAGTCTGTTGTAACATCATTGGAGATATCTGTGATGAAGATGGTACTATAAAACCTGAATATGCATATTGCAAAACTGATTAAAAATCTCTTTTTTTTCTAATTTCTATGTATGGCTGTAATCAATGTAGGAGGCGGTACTAGCCTTTTTGTTGTCATTGGTATTGTTATATTCATTGTAGCGTTAGCTTACATAATATATAACATATACAATACTATACATTATGTATATATCAATCATAATAGCAGCAGTATTGCTTTTACCAGTAGGAAATGTTCTAGCTAGTTCTGATTCTGACTTTACAGGAGACAATTTCAAAGCATACAAATCTGATAGACCAGCTATAAACGAAGATTTTGATCCAGATGAAAGTTGCCACTTTGATGTATATCAGCTAAAATGTATACCAGGTGCTAACCAGGAATGTCCTGAAGGATTTGGAAATAACGATGATTCAACCTGCTTTCCTTCTACGGACTG
>JAATVR010000629.1 GCA_014523665.1 Nitrososphaerales archaeon TH526 | reverse complement strand
GGAGGTGGAGGACAGGCTCCAGTAGGTGGAGGACAGGCTCCAGTAGGTGGAGGACAGGCTCCAGTAGGTGGAGGACAGGCTCCAGTAGGTGGAGCACCTCCACAAGTTGGAGGACAACAGCAACTACAGCAATTAGCGGTGCCACAAGGTGAAGCGCCTCCACAAGGCGAAGCACCTCCACAAGTTGGAGGACAACAGCAACTACAGCAATTAGCGGTGCCACAAGGTGGGATACAGCCTCCAGTTTGTATTCTTCCAGAAGTCCTGAATGAGACCAATCAATGCGAAGCTCCTCAACCACCTCCAGCTGACGAAGATGCAGCAGCTCCACTTCAGGAAGAAGGTGCAGCAGCTCCACTTGATGAAGTTGGAGCCGGAGGTGGTGGCGGCGGAGGTAACGACGGAGGCGGTGACGGCGGAGATGAAGGTGAAGGCGGTGACGGCGGAGGTAACGACGGAGGCGGTGACGGCGGAGATGAAGGTGGAGGCGGTGAAGGCGACGGAAATTAAAGAAGGACAAAAGAGTCTTCTTTTTTATTTCGGTTCTGTATAAATTAAGAGAATTAGGAGAGCAGGCCTACTTAAAGGCAATAGGATACTCGAGACAAATTTGTAATAATTTTGATACCTACATTTCTGAGCCTCGCAGTAAACTGGTAACATCAGATGTTTATGCATTGACCGAAGAAGGAAAAAGGGCTTTAAAGCGCATATCGGTGTCATTACAGGAATATAATGACAATACCGTTACCCAGAAGGTCTAGAAGACCATCTAGAATTACCACCAATAGCGAAATATCATCTGTTATTGGAGAGTATTAATAATACCTCCGCAGTACGGTAGTATTAGAGGCCATAATACAAGATAGACATAGCATTAAAATTCCTCACAATAGAATACACAAATATTGGATGATCACACTAATAAATTAAGAAAAAGAAAATGAGTTTAATACGAAAGGAAGCACAGAATGAGTTTATGGAATACTGACTGGTACCAGACAAAAGATGATGACAGATCTGAGGCAAGAAGTGACTGACAGAATATCTGAATGATGCCTCTCGTTTTAAAGGCAGATATGGCATATTTCAGGAAGCCATAACAGAGAATGCAAACTCTACTGGAAAGATGCATCAACAGATATAGCAAACTACTTGAATTACTTACAGGCCATGGGTAGTCAAACCAATGCATATTTTGATGAAGCAATATCATTCGGAATAAGCACTAACAATATCCGATAGAAGGATCAACATCATGACTCAATGTGTTAGGATCGTCATTTTCAGTACTGGTTAAAATTTGCTTCCTTGTACCAGTTTCCAAATAAAGAACACAATATCAGTCCGATATATATCCGGATTAACGAGTAACAGATGAAAGAAGAGTTAATTAGCCTATGAAAATGGGATTGCCGCCTTAAAGAGCGATAATTAGACTAATCAATAACTTAATAATAGGTAATCATTATAAAAAGTTACTGATCTATTATGTATAAGAAAGTATTTTTAGGAATAATTACGATTCTGGCCACAGCGGCAATTCTGACAGTGCCGTCGTCGGTGCCTCAGGTATCGTACGCACAGACGAATCAGGATTTGGAGAGCAGCATCCTGGACGTGCATAACAGCGAGCGCGCTGACGTTGAAGTTCAGCCGCTCACGTGGAGCAACAGTCTCGCCGACGGTGCCCAGACTTGGGCCCAGCAAATCGCTACGACAGGCAAGTTCGCTCACGACCCCGTGAACACAGGGCTGACGTGCACCAGCAACTGTCGCGGTGAGAACATTGCAGGCTTTTTCACGAGTGTATCCGAACCAGACGGGGGACAGTCTAAATGGGCCGCCGAAAAGTCTGATTATAACGGCCAAACCAATACTTGTACACCTGTCTCGCCCTCGGTAACGTGCGGTCATTACACTCAGATGGTCTGGCAGAACACGCACGAGATCGGTTGTGGGACCGCGCCCCCCGGTGCTGGTGGTCTTCCTTACAGCATATTGGTGTGTCGCTACGACCCTCCGGGCAACTATCCGGGGCAGCTGCCGTATGGTGCAGCAGCTCCACCTGCTGACCAAGGTGCAGCAGCTCCACCTGCTGACCAAGGTGCAGCAGCTCCACCTGCTGACCAAGGTGGAGGTGGTGGTGGTGGCGAAAATTAAAGAAGGACAAAAGAGTCTTCTTTTTTTATTTTAGTTTTATATGAATTAAGAGAATTATGAGAGCAAGCCCAATTAAAAGCAACAGGATGTCCACAATACTTTGTCCCAATTTCTTGTGTAGATAATTAGATGGATTGAATAGACTCCTTAACAGATAACTTGCTAAATGGATGATATTTGACTGATATTTGCAGTTAAAAGAAAGAATTTAGATTATTTTTTGTGTTATCAAATATAAAGTACCAGATTTCTTGTGATCAGCTGACTAATAAAATATATAGCTACCTAAACTACTCATGTTACATGATGGTAAATAGAGGCTCCGACAATACGAATCGGTTAGCATGACTATATTTTGCATGTCTGCAAGGGTTAAATTTAACACACTTAATCAAGAGTGAGGCTCTGGCTGGACCTTATTCTTAGGGCGGCTAAAAAAATACCTGCAGAAATAGACTTATCGAACTCAAAACCTTTAGCCATTGAATCTTACCTTATTAGCATCTCTCGAAATCGTTAAAATGACCCGCGAGCAATCTATCTATAATAATCGAAAATCTGCAGAGATCATCTTAACTATCATTGAAGTTCAATTCGAGAATCCTTGAAATTAATATCGATCCTTTTTAATATCTTATGCTCTTTCCAGTAATGCCCACTACTGCAGCGGCGGATAGTACTATGTTACAGTGTGATGAGATTCAGTAAAACGGGTAGTACTATAATAAGTGGTATTGTTGATCGACTCCCCCGTCCCTATACATTAGTATATGTAATCTAAGCTTGGTGGGTTAGCCATATATAATATAAATAATATTTGCAAAATACTAAAATACCACAAACGTTATACCGTGCCAGTTAGCCTGGTTTCCATCGCTACCCTTGCTGAATTCAAACTCATTTTGAGTTGCCTCATTTTCTCTCGCCAGGGGAATTTTGCGCATTCCAACCAACGGAATTCCCTAGTTGATACTCCGCACACATTATATTCGAGTTCTATGGGGGAGAGTTGTCATTGTAGCCATTTCCCGATAGAAAATCATTTTTTGCTTACGCCCATCCCTGTATCCAAGCCTCACCTTCTGCTCTAGCTTGTTGTCGTTGACCCGAATATCCCAGAACAATCAGAGTGCTTGTCACAGCGGGCAGGCGTATACTAGTGGAACCTCTCTGGTCTTTCAAAATAAGGATTATCCCTTAAACATTTATACACCTTCTATAGTATATCCTACTGCTATTGCTATTGGTCTGTGAAATTCAAATAATAGTACCGAAATACCAGTAAAATCATTTGATATGATATTACACTATTAATAGTACATCAATCACAATTACTCTAGATAGTCGACCCAAGCCCGCTTAAACGATCATACAGACGAATTCATCTGATACCCTTCATTATTTTAGCTGCCTCTGGTTGGGGAAAAATCTCGTATTATGACCTGGGTCTTTTGTCTTCGAAGACTACATCAGCGTTGCGACAACGATACTTAAGATCCATTCCGTTTCATATGAATATACATGCTTACACATAACTGGTTTACTGCATGATTATGTGAACGCAATCCAGTCAAGTTGTTGCTCTTCGCGGCACCGTCAGAAATGGGTTATAAGTAAATCACTAGAAGTAGCCATCGAATTATGGATAAATATGAATCCCGATTTCAACAGAAGGAAAGCAATAATCGGCTGGAGTGGGAAAGTTCAATATTAGCCTCCCAATTTATTTTGCATACGTTATATCAATTTTCCATCGACGAATTCTATTTTAAAACCAACACCTTCAGCTGCCCATCAACCAAGAGTTTTCCAAATCCGTCTTTGATGGTTGCTTTGATGGTAATAATTCTTGTAGATTCGCTTTTTCCTATAATTGTGCCGTCGACAATGAGTTCCTGATTCAGATAACAAGGTAAAAGATGCCTGAATGAATAAGAGAGTAGCAGCCCATTTTCTCCCGGTAAATGCATTCCCACCAAACGGGAGAGGAAGGATCCGACAAGCATACCGTGGCATATTCTATGCTTAAATTCTGTCTTGTGAGCATACTCTTCGTCCATATGCATTGGCGAATAATCACCAGTAATTCTTGCAAATTCACTGACCATCGATTCTGTAATATTGACTTTGAATGTTTTCCTAAGGCCTTCCTCAACATCTTTCAGTGTGTACCGTGATATGGTGGCTTCATTCATATAACGATGCGCCACGTACTGATAGTATATTTTTTATGTCCTTTATCTTCTTGACGTTTAATAATTCATTAAGAGTAAATTTCACATTAAATTTGGATTCAAGTTCCTCAAATAATATCAACCCACGAAAGGAATCCCAGCTTTCAATTGTTTCGGGGCCGGAATCATCATCAATTTGAGAAGCCTCTACCTCCATAATATTTGCAACTATATCTAAGAGACTGTTAGACATTAATCTTCAATTAGTTCGATATGATTAGTCTGTTTTACAGGTACGCTATAGGTATACACCCATTGTTGTCCCACTTCCTTTTCGAATCCAAAATTAGGCAGGAGTTGTTCGCAAGGTTTGTTTTTTTTCGTAGGTATGAACTCGGCTTTAACTTTGACAGCCCCTTCTTCCTTCGCCTTACTCAGGATGTATCCCAGCATGGCGTTCTCTATTCCTCTCCCCATTACTCTGCAACTTAGCAGAAAAGTATCTATGAACCATTCTTTATCTGCGTTGTTCTTGTTAACAATGTATACGCCTGTAATACCATTGTCCCCAAATTTGTCCATGGTTTGAGCACATCCGATCAATTTAGTTTGATCATTAGCAAACATTTGAATGTCTTCTTCTTGATAACGATGAGTTGTAAGATTAAACTGATTGGTCTTGAGTGTAAGCTGAGCAATTCTAGGAACCGTGAAATTATTTGCCTTCCTCATCGTGACCTTGATTTCAAGTTGCTTAAGAAAATCTTCCAAATTCGAAGCAGACTTCTTTAACTCGATTCTCTTCTGCTCCTGTTTGTACATTTTGCCTCTATTGCTATCTTCACTAGTAATGGCAAGGGTGTTAAAGTCGTTAATTCTCATCAAGGTTGATGCATACAGTGATGGATCATCTGGCAGGTTGACCGTCATAATCTCTGGTATTGCCTTTAACATTAATTCCCTATTCACAGGATCATCATCAAAGTAGACAATGCTGTCTAATCCAATATTTAATTCCTCGGCTATTTCTTTCATATTAGAGATTTTGTCGTTCCAGTTTATTTTCATAGTTGCAAAATTTTCTTCTCGAAGGATCATGTACGGATGTTCTCTGATAGCCCTTAGAGCTTCATCTTCGTTGTTTCTGCTATTAATTGCAAGAATTATTCCTCTTTGATAGAGCGCTAGAAGTACGCGCTGGAATTCCACGAACGCCATGCCAGGAGGTTTCAATGATAGGTCGATTCGATCAAACCCATCCTCTCCAATTATTCCACCCCATAGGGTGTTATCTAAATCAAGTACTATACACTTCCGATTTAGTCCTAGGTCTGCTTTGACATATCCCATTAACTCCTCTGCCAGGTGAGGAATGTAGCCCAAAGAGACCTTAATATCCCCAGCAAGAAGCTGTCGGTAATCTAGTACATTGATTTCGCCGTATTTTGACACAAAGGAATTGAAATCGAACAAGAATACTTGAGGGTCGCCTCTAAATGCTTCAGACAATCTGGAGTTGAAATCGGACACCATTTCTTGAAGACCATATTCGGTCCTTACTTCACAGATCCCGTAGGGTGAATAATTCGGAATACTGCAATTCGTCAAGACCAATTTTGAGTCTGTTCTATTCTTGAAGGTGCGAACCAAATTCACGAAATCAGCGACGCGCTTGTCAATGTAGGTTCTTCTATCGTTGGCAGCTATTGTGTAAGGAGTATAGAAGAGGGTAGACAAAACTGTCCTTGTGTCGATAATTATGAAAGTAATATTAGGAGAAAATTCATACAGCTTACTTGATTGATCAAGAATATCCTGATTGTACTGTCCATAGCCACAAAGATAGGTCGCGCAGGTTATGTTGCTTTCTGCACATTTGACACGAAGTGCTTCTTCCAAGCCGTTAATCGTATAGCTGCTAAGGATGGCAACTTTAATTTTCTTTTGGAAAATCCGACCATTTATAGACCGTGCTTTCGCTATATAGTATGATAGGTTAGGTTCCACCTGCGACTGCATTGACTTAGATTGCTTTGCGTCGAATTCTTATATATATTCCGGAATAATTGACTAGGAGATTGAATATATGGTAAATTGGCTTACTCATGTCTTTATTAGGAGATTACTGTTTCAATCATGCGCTAGCGTGAATACTGAGGCTTTTCTTTAAGGTGTCCTGCTGGATCAGTTTTTTTGGGATTACTTGGGAGTTCAGTCAAGAATTTGAACATCTCACAAGTTCCTGGCTAGTAGATTAATCAGAATAGTAAACCAATCGAAACAACTTGACTGCATTGTCAACAATGCTTCTTGCCTGCCATTTCGCTTGACAATTAATGACCTATACTCTTGGCAACGGTTGTTTCTGGCTTCACAAATGTATCAGCCTGAATGTGTCTTCCTGGCATGATTATGACGGATGTGCTAATAGTACAATTGTTTCCGACAAGTGCTCCAAAGCGGTCTATTCCAGTATCTATTGATTTGCCTTTCTCAATTTCATATGAAATTTTTTGTTTGGTAGATAGAGCATTCAAGGTTGCCGCATAAGCGCCAAACCACACATTCTCTCCTATTATGCTATCAATCAAAATGTTCTGTTGCGAAATTTTATCACCACCCAGTAAATAGGACCTAGCAACTTCGCAGTTGAATCCTATCCGTGTTTTATTACCCAACATGCAGTTTCTGATAAGCGAGCTCACCCCGATGAAGCTACCTTTACTAATGTACGTGGGTCCTTTTATTTTGCAAAAGTCATCAATTGTAACGTCATCTTCGATTATGCATGGACCATCAAAAACAGTCGTTTTGGATATTGATGCGTTTGGT
>JAATVR010000628.1 GCA_014523665.1 Nitrososphaerales archaeon TH526 | reverse complement strand
TCCGCCTTCACCTGGAACCAATAAGGCCTCATTATTAGAGCCAGGAGGGATAGCATTAAATTCTGTCTTGTTTGAAACAGCTAGGGGAGAAGCCACCCCGGCAGAAGTACTGTTATCCAATAGGAAAGTAACTGTATGTGGTTCAGCCGCACTTATTGTTGGATTATACCATTCTACCCTATCTCCAACATTAATCGTTACTGCTTGAGGAAGGAAAACTGTCCAAGGGGCAGTTATGTTACCTCCTCCGGCTGCTACCCTAACAACCTTGTTTCCCGCTGGAGTTGCATATGAGACATTATTGACACTAGACATCGCAATAGCGATCATACATGTCAAAATAACCATGCCAAAAAGAACTTGCTTACTGATCATTTATCCTTTTAACACGGGTAGTAAAATATAAACATCTCGAATTACCGGCAACAGGTTAGAGAAGAAGAGACTTGAGGAGAACACTTGCCTTCAATAGAGTCGCTAACCTCTATACATCAAATTTACTCTAGGAGGGGATTGTGTTTATTTCATTGTTACAATTATAGCAATATTACTTGCTAGTGGAACAAAGTTTCCATGAGGTCGACAAATTTTCGATCTTTATTTTTTTGCTAACTAACCTATCTGTGTGTGTTGGAAATAACTTGTACTTGGTTAGAGGATCCATGGAACACCGAGCGAAAAAGGATAGAGAAGAAAAAATTAATCTAACTCTATCCATTAGTAGGAAGAGATGAAGTTGACGGTCTTTCTCCCATCACAGCGTCCAAATCAAGCTCCGTTCCATTTCTAAGAACTTTCAGCATTACTTTATCTCCTGGCATTGTATTTCCTTCCAGAAATGACACTATCTGCTCAAATTCGGTAACCTTCTTTCCGTCGATCCCCACAATAATATCTCCACCGTGCTTTTTACCATACTGGTCTGTCGTAGTCCCGAGCAATCCTGCTTTGTCTGCCGGTCCTCCTTTTACCAATGTGTTTACAACTACTCCCTTAACGTCCTGTGTAATGTTTTCGATATTTGCTGCCAAATCTGAAGTAAGTGTAGTTCCAGTGAGACCCAAGTATGGATGAGTGTAATTGCCTTTTTCAATTAGCTTTGGTACTATATCTTGAATTAGATTCATAGGTATAGCGAATCCTAACCCTTGCTGCAATGCGGCAAAGTTTACTCCTACTACCTCCCCCAGTGTGTTCAGAAGAGGTCCTCCAGAATTACCTGGATTTATAGCAGCGTCAGTTTGGATCACATCAGGAACTGAAAACTGAACTTCGGGAGCAGGGACAAGTCTACCAACCTGGCTTACTATTCCGGTCGTCATCGTGCCCGCTAGTCCATATGGATTTCCTATAGCAATTACTTGGTCGCCAACGGTGAGCGCCGAGGAATTCCCGATTAGAAGAGGCGTTAATTGTGCATAGTCAATAGTATTATTCTGAGTTTCTATAATTTTTAGAACTGCTATGTCAATATAAGGATCTACCGCCGTTACATTTGCTCTAAGTCTATCCCCATTTGTAAATGTAACATCAACTGTCTTGGCATCGCCGACAACATGATTATTCGTAATAATGTGTCCCTGGTTATCAAATAGAAATCCCGATCCAAGTGCAGTTTTATTTTCTTGTGATGAGTCTGGCACTAGGCTAGCCTGTGGGACTGTCATAGTTATTTGTACTACCGAGTCCTGCGTCTGTTTGAAAATCTTGTTCAGGACATTTGCAGAGCTTGTCGGCAGAGATGGAACTTGCAAGGATGAAGAATTTAATACTGGCAAATTAGAAGAATTATTTTGATTTTGCTGCATCAGTTGAATTTTTTGAGTTTGCAGAACAGATGGAGTATCTTGATTTTCGCTAGCATAAACGGTAAATACTTGCTCCAATAGCAATGAAATAGACATCACAAGAGAAAGTAAGACTATACCTGCAACACTAGAACTTGAGATTATCATCTGGTTTCGATTCTTTTCTTGCGTGTTCATATTTATTATCGTTGCTAAATGAGATGGATGAGAAGTGGGTTGAACATTTAGCCTGTCCTATTATTTAGAGTCGAAGTACCTTCATCCAAACCGGAATCTTCAGTATTCCTAGTGTCGTTGAAGTAGCGCGAATTATGCTTTTTTGACTTCGATGATGCGGGAAGGAAGAGTTAACGCCTTCAATTGACAATAATTTTTGCGTCCTCCTGATGCTTCACAAACATGCAGCTTTCTTGATTTAGTCCAGCGCTAAATTCTAATCCCCTTGAATCCCCTCACTGCACATACACATATAGCAAGGTCGTGCTGTGTCGCATTTGTCATTATGAAGGCCATTATTTTCGACATGGATGGGGTTTTGGTAGACACTATGCCATCACATTTTCAAGCCATGAAGACAGCGCTTGCAGAGATTGCAGAAATTGATTTGGATGAGAGAACATTCTACTTGCTTGAAG
>JAATVR010000065.1 GCA_014523665.1 Nitrososphaerales archaeon TH526 | reverse complement strand
CTGTCAACCTTATTTTCTAATAAGGACTAGCAAAAAGGTATGTCTTCGAATTGATACTGACATTTAAGCCTGTTGCTCATTTTAGTACGTAGATACACGGGTGCTTTTAGGGCAAATTAATAGTTAATCTTCCATTTGATGTGATTGATGTGTGTCAACTAGTATCCGGCAGATTCCCCATACGCAAAGCCTTTAATACTTCAAGGAGGAGGTGCCCTGGGAGCATATGAGGTAGGCGTCTTTAAGGCGATCTATAATAAAATTATACAAGAGGAGGGCATTCCTATTACCATCCGGTATGACAAGGGTGCCGAAGTCGGCGATACCGCTTTACACTTTCGACCACGGCCTCACTTATACCAGTCTTGACTACAGTGATCTCGAGATCAGCAGTGGCGAGACCATCACGGCAACATTCACCGTTACGAACATTGGAGATCGTGATGGCGCCGACGTCCCCCAATTATATTTGATACAGGCAGCTGCTCTCTGGTGATCTTATCATTGTAGTATAATAGTTCATATGATTCTATATACGCCTAATGCTTCTTCTTATTTTCTTTTCATCATACTTTTCTCTTAGTTACAATCTATACAGTATACGGATGAAAGAAAAAATAAAAATTCCAAAAGTAGTAGTGTTAACAAGCACCAACTGTTTGGATAAGAACCTATTTACTATTGTAGCAAACGAGAAGTAATAGCTCTTCATTTGCCTCGTTAGGATCAGTATATTTTTTTGAGTACGAGTCTGATCGAGCTAGGATAATCGGTATTATCTTGATACTAACTCGACATTATCTAAATCAGTATCTACTTATTTTCTATTAACAATTGAAATAATTTTATCGACTGACAGAAGCGAATGCACCTCCTCCTCTTCCTCGACTTGAACTTATGGTAATCCCACTATTGATCTCTCAAATCTTTCAATAAATATGACTGTCCTTGGTGCCCCTAACTACCAGTCATATATATATCATGCAGTAACGTTTAACATAATTGGCTTACTGAACTGTATTCCACTGTCATTACTAAATACGAAATATGGATTATTTTCTCCAGTCTTATTGTCCCAGAATGTCACATAAATACTAGTGTGCTTGGGGTCCTTATCATGTATAGCAATCTCTGCTCCTCTAGAAGTTCCGTTCGCTGAATTACTCAAATTAATTGGTTCAGTAAAGCTTTGCCCAAGATCAGGACTCCGAACAAAAAAGATGTCCCAATTTGCATGAGCAGTATTCGTCGACGCATCATTTGGCACTAGTGTTCTATTGTCAGGCCAAACTATGAATAAGTTGTCACCAGAAACTGCAATAGGAGCTAGCAGGACTGGTTGAATTAATGCTCTAACTGAAGCCGGTGGCATTAAATTGGTAGCGTTTTGTGCATTGGACAGAGGTAGGATTGATGAATTCTCTTCGGGTGATGCCTCTATCAAACACAATGATCCTATGAATCCTAACACCCCTGGGATGGTTAACGCCAACAAAATTATATCCCTCTCTTCACAAATTGGTCTGCAATCCGATCTTTCCATTCGCTTTCTACTATGATCTTTTATCTTCATATCTATGAATAAAAAGCTGTTCTTTCTACCGAGTATTCAGAAACGTATCGAGAACTTCTTGTTGCTTCGTAGGGACGTACGCTTTACATGTAAATCCGATAATTGAAGCACAATATCTCAAACATAGGGGCATAGTTCAAGTTTTTTGCCGTTGTTCTCACATATTCTGTATCACATTATTATAGTACATGATTGAAATCGGATATTGGTGGGTACGAAATACAGCTATTCGGCATTAACTTATTGCTTGCATTCACAATTCTCATAATCTGGATTCCAATCTGTATTTGTGTATGCCAGATAAATCTATTGGCATATGGTCAGGATTCCTCTGCGATTCCAACTCCGTCTTCATTTTCCCCTACATTTTCTTCTCCCGTACCCTTCCCTCGGCAGGAGGTGAATACTGGAATACATGATGGGATTCAAGTCTCTCAAAATCTCTCAGTCCCGGGCGATTCGCAGTATATAAGATCAAAGCCCAACTACACTAATCCACTTGACAACGCCACTGATATCCAGAAGATCACGTACTTCAGTATGGATGGAAAAATTCTTAACGCGACTTTGTGGTTGGGTGGAGAAGTAGAGACGGATCCTGGAAAACTTGGGGCCGAAACAGTAGTTTATGGCCTACTTGTAGATTCTGATAATAACGAAGACACTGGCAAGTATGGTGTAGATTTTCAAAAAGAATTACAATGGAATTCAGAACTGGGAAGTTGGAATACCCTATTCGTGGAATACTCCTCTCCCGAGCACTCTCGAACGATAAGCATAGAGAGCAACTCTACTGTATTTTTTGGCGAGGATCAGAAGTATGTACTTATTCCTCTTAAAATGGATTCAATAACATCACCTGGACATTTCAGAGTCTTGTATTATACTGTAGTAATATACACAAACACAAATGATAGCGACCGAAAAAGTACCGATTTTTACCTTGCCAAAGAATCTATCAGTGACAATGCATCGAAAATATTGGTTGACCTATCTAGTTGGATAGATATTCCACCACCAACTTATTCATTTTCAACCACCCCATCGATCATAGATATAGTTCGAGGTGAAGAGCAGGGAATTGGACTTCAGCTTGTTTCAAGCTCTGGAATACTCCCAGATTCAGTTTCATTTATCCCAGCAAAAGACTCTCCGGAAATTAGTATTGAACAAACTAGTAAAGAAAAATTAAATGAGACTTCCTCTGGTATCAGTCCGGCATCATTTAAGATCCGAATTCCGAGTGATGCTAATATAGGATTGCATACTATACCGATGTTAGTAAATATTTCGACCGGATCTCTTTTTCCATCAGGATTTATAGAACTACCAGGAATCAATCTTTCTCTCCCAGCTGAGAATTTTGCAAGTAGATATGTTAATCTGACTTTTTCAGTCATTGATCCCCCGTCATTGACTCAGACTTTCAAAGATTTCTGGGTTACATACGGAACTCCATTGGCAATCCTAGCTGGGGGGTTTGTAGGCGCTTTTGCTACATATTTTATTGACTATTTGAGAAGTAGGAGGAAACCTAGGCAATAGAAACCATATTAATTACACTTGAACATTTCATACAATTGTACAATTGCACAGATTAAAGAGGACAAAAAGAACCTAACAAATAGTTCTACGATTGGTTTCAACAGCATTATACGACCTGTAGAAAAATATTAATGAAAGTTCATCCAATACCCGTCTCAATTTCGCCTACGTCAACTTTTACATATATAAATAGACTGTATCAAAATGATGAATAATTAACTATTTCCATTCAAAATCTGCTTTTTTCTCCCTCTCCTATGGCATGACTTGTCTTTATAAACCGTAAAATTTGATATCCGCTGGTCCAGGATAACCGGGAGGTTTGGATGTCTGGTTACGATATGACGCTCGTATCCATCGACTAAGCCGAAGTCTTCCTATCGCAATAATAACATCTTGGCGGGAAACTACTCATGTTTATTAATATCTCCGTAGTTCTATTGTATGCATTATATCTTTTCTGTTAGTGTCTGCTAAATCTTTGAAACTAAGCTGGTTTATAGTCTGAGAAAATTACATTTGACTAGTATTGAATTTCAATATCCATAATTACATAAATTGCACAATTTACATGCCAGTCAGCATTGTACGCATTCAGCCCCCCTAATTCTATGGATATTTTGCAATTCTTTATAATGCTGAAATAAGATTGACATTATTATGGGTTGTATTCTTATAGGATTAGCACAACACACGCATGCAGAATTGTACAAGACAGATATGGAAAACATATTATCGAACAGCTTTCTATCAGCTTTTGGAAGCGCTCTTCGGAAGTTCTTCCAATCTTCATATTCCATTTTACTAGCTATGCGAAACGAGGGTATGGTTCTTCCCATGTCTGTCTATTAACCGTATGATTCTTAGCAGTTACTATAAAGTACCTAATAACTATGAAGGTTGTAGAATACTATAGAAGGCATATGAACAGGAAACCTTATTCTTGGTTATCAGTTAAAATTAATATTTACAAAAAAATGGTATGCAACTCCTCATTGAGAGAATTGAGCAGCTTCATATCCATTTCTTCAAGCTGAAAGTCGAATACCTGGATATTTTCTCTAATTCGATTCTCATGGATAGATTTAGGAATCACAACTAGACCATG
>JAATVR010000627.1 GCA_014523665.1 Nitrososphaerales archaeon TH526 | reverse complement strand
TGGGTCCATAGCTGCAGTGTACACAATATGATTAAGAGTTACTTTCGCATATTTAATACAGAGAGAAATTGTGAAAGGTATTAGTATAGATGACAACAATAAGCGATATTTATCGTATCAGATAAAATGGTTTGGCATTTATATTGGAGTAGGCCTTTTTCTATCGATACTTCTACCATTTCCTCTATCACTCTTCGCATACTTGGCGGTTTTCCTTATTATTAACTTCGTTAGAACGAGACTAAGGTTAAAGAAAATGGGTATTAGCATGAGGTCGCTGTTTAAGCAATCCTCTTCAATACTTGATAGTAGTAGACATACTACTGTAAGATACTATTGTATGAGCTGTGGAAAGGAACACAGGGAGATAGCTTGTCCCAACTGCGGTTCAAAGATGAAAAGGATAGGATGAGCATATAATGCGTAGCTCTTTCTGATTAATACATCTGCGACATGCCGCAGTTTCATATAAAGATCATGATAGTTGCCGTTATATTAGAATGTGATGGTCATAGTCACAAGGGACGGCAGCACGCTGGAACAATCTCAGCGAACATTAAATAATGTTACTGATAGAAGGTAAGTGCGTGAAATTCTGAAGGGCATTTTTTAAATGTAAAGTGATCCGATAGCATGAATAGTGCCAAATAGGCCAAAATCAATTTATAGTAGCTTCTGTTTGTCAAATAATTAATGAGTGATTTAAAGGCTCCTGGATGGTCCCGTGCAGCTCAAATAGGACTCGGAGCACTTGGCATAATTTTATCTATACTAATAATTGCTTTTCCAGGAATAGGAATAGTATCAATTGTATTGATCATCGGTATCCTTCTGCTAATTGTTGGTATTGAAAGTGTCATTACTGGTATTTTTGTTAAGAGCAAATCTCGTATGGCTAATATCGGTCTGGGCATCATAGTCATTATTCTGGCTATTATAGTAATGGCATTTCCAATAGGAACAACCATATTTCTCATACTACTTATGGGGGTCGCACTCTTGATCGATGGTATTTCTAGACTCGTTCATGGATTTGGAGACAGAGAGAGCCGCGGGTGGTCGAGAGGATTTCGGATTGGCGTGGGAGCATTAGAAATTGCCTTTAGCATATTGATATTGGTATCACCTGCAGTAGGGGTTGCATTCGTAGCCTTTGTCATCGCAATAGCTCTGTTGATTGTAGGAATACAGATGATTGTGGCTGGGATACATGGAAGAAGAACGAGGATGCTGCCATCATACGGCCGATGATGATGGCGCTACGCTGCGACAACGAAGGCGTCAGATAAACAAATGGGGACGGCTTATATCTGCCAGGATGCTATGACCGAACCATAAGTAAACACCGAACAGCATTTCCATTCAACCGGTCAAAGATCTTACGAACTTGGAGAGAGCTATAGAAGGTGTTATGTAGATCATGACATCGTTCTTATAAAGACCTAACCTTGGTCATAAAGGAAATTAGAAATTTAACTCATGCCGAATTTGAATCCCGACTTTCCCTCGATTCGGCCGACTTTGAATTCACGAATAATGAGCTAATAACATAGGAATGTTATTAGAAGTACCTATAGAAAATGTGGTAGAAAAGATGGAGGCGTAGAAGAGATGTACCTGATGGTCGAACTTTCTTTGCATGGATAAACATATTCAATCCTTTAACTTCTTCTTAGTTTTCCCATAGTAGATCATGAGGACTTTGCAGCAGCTATGATAGATGTGATTTATCCTCCTTCTCTTCTGAATCAACATCCATCTAATAATTTACAGCACAGTAACTTTTCGATTCCTACAAATAGCACTGGCAATATTGACGAAACCGATGGCTTGAGATATCTCATATCTACCCCGCCTGGTTCAGGAGCCATAATCGAAACAGCGTTCCCCGAAGAAGGTTTCTATTTCGGAAATGATCATGACTTGGCAAGCATTCTTTACGGTTCTGGATTTGCAGTTAACAAGTATGCTAACACTAATCCATGGAGAAAGCATATCAAACATCGTAAGCAAAAATAATCCACTCTTCCATGATTACTTCAGACTTCTTTTCTCTGTTGGCCC
This sequence comes from Nitrososphaerales archaeon TH526, assembly GCA_014523665.1. Classification (GTDB taxonomy): domain Archaea; phylum Thermoproteota; class Nitrososphaeria; order Nitrososphaerales; family Nitrososphaeraceae; genus TH5896. Next base: position 2,503 of record JAATVR010000627.1, on the reverse strand, counting down.
AGTATGCATCAAGGAACTTGAAAGACTCAAATCCCATACACCTGGCTATTATTTCCTCGTACTCCTTTACTCTCAGTCTCGTACTCAAATGCCAATACCTTAGAAATAATGTCAAAAATGTATGAAAGAAAGTATGTTTTAGCCTCCCAAACTCTGGCAGGATTTCCCTTTCAAGTAACTTTACTTTATTCTCATCAATCCCTTCCAATTCGATATTTAGACCCCTATCCAAAATGTCGGATTTATTCGCCACACACCTTTAGTCTTATTAGATAGTAGAAATCGTTAACCAATTTTGGTTTGGCCTAATGAGAATCATACATTACCATAAATGAATATCTCCTAAGCTGTTCTTCACCATGGAACTGGCTTGCCTTGCTCATAAAAGAAACCACCGCTTGGTCCGTCACCTGGCAGTGTTGCTGCCCATATTATACCACGTGTTCCTTCTTGTACTGGTCCTCCGCCAGGTCCACCCATATCCGTAGCAAGCCATCCAGGATCGATGGAGTTAACAAGTATGCCCGTTCCTTGAAGTTCTGCTGCAAGTTTTCGAGTAAGAACATTTAGTCCCGCTTTTGATATGCTATATGCGGGAGCTCCTCCTTCCTGCATATAATGCAGTGAGCCCCCTAGACTGGAAACATTTACTATTCGTCCATATCCGTTTCTCTTCATTATAGGTACGAAGGCCTGACACAACATCCATGGTCCATATACATTAGTGATCATAGCTTGCTCTACAAGATTGAGATCTGCATCTATAGCATATTGCCAAGGATCATAATGAATAGCTGCGTTATTCACTAGCGCATCCAGACGACCAAACTGTTGTTCTATTTGTTTGGACATAGTATTGATCTGATCTTTATTTGTTACATCAAGCAAGAAAAAAATAACATCTAATCCTTCTTTATCAGTTAGCTCATTAGCAGCCTCATTCCCTTTGTCTGGGTTTCGAGCTGTTAGCAAAACTGTAAAACCAGACTTTGCAAGTCGACGACAAGTTTCAAATCCTAGACCGCGGTTACCACCAGTAACTAGAGCGATTCTTTTCATCTTAGATTCATTCTATAGGAGTTCGGATATTATAATAGTTAAATATCAAACCGAACCACTTGTTGCCAAGAGGATTTAGTAGGAATGAGCTACTGACCGATATGATCGAAGGTCCGCAACCGTCACCGTCGTATACATCTAAATATTGGGGTTAGTCTAGCGTGTCTACCTATCTTTCCTATTTAGCTGCTGCGACGAACAAGAACTTACTTATGGTGGCTCCATGTCGTTTTCTAATACGCTAGCAATGTAAGAAAAGTACGCGGGCTCACTGGCTAGATATTCGGTTACATTTACCTTATGTTTCTTTGTGTCCCGGTGCTGCTTCGCAAGGACTGAGTTGCCGAATACTGCGTTACATTCTTCACACCACGCAGCGAAGTTCCTTCTGTATATATCAGGGCGACAGCTGGGCAATATTCTACTACATATTTTAGTGCGCTTGTCTTCATTTAAGGCTTGTTATGTTGCTCTCAAGTCTGTGTGTTGTAATTCTATTGCGCTAGTGGCTAGCTGTGCCCCAAAAGGACATGTGTTTTAATGGAAATTAGCATAAGGTTCCCAACGTTAAGTGCCTACGCGGCTGCCGCCGCTTCAACATCTAACTTCATGGACACCTATGGTGCCTGCCGCAAAAAATCAAGGAGATAAGGGTGATTTCACTACCCAAGCAGCATTAACTTCTCCCTTTGTGCTGCAATCACAAAATGTACAGAACCTGCAAGCAATCTGGACATCGACAGAAAAAATTATACCTAAAAATATGATATCAGCACTGGCAACAGTAATAAAAGGAAGAACAAAAGTAACTCTGCAATTACTGCGTTAGTTAGATTTGAGGTGTATCCGGAAGAACAAATATGCTATACAGAATTATGTGGTGGTGAAGCATATGTATGTAAAAAAATAAAAAGATGTTATTGCGGGCTGCTCTAGACTCTTAGATAATTGCAGTCTGATAACGTTACGTTCAGGTGTACTTGTATATATGCTAAATTCGTCTTGTCGTAAGGGAACTTAATAATAGATCATTAAGGGTCATAGAGTATAGAGAAAAATGAATCAGAACACAGAAGATAAAGTACAGTTTGGGCTTGCTATTCCACAAGGATGGAGAGGAGGAGACTTACCCTTACAGCAAGAAAATGATCCGGTTAAACAGTATAAATTCTCAAAAATTATATCGATAGCAGCTGATAATATTGGATTTGATTCGATTTATGCATACGACCATCTAATTCCATTTTATACGAATGATCTAAATAAGAATATTTTTGAATGCCTTACTTTGCTATCTTCACTGACAACAATTACAAAAAGAATAAAGATAGGACAGATAGTGACTTGCAATTCATATCGTAATCCACCGCGATTAGCAAAAAGGACCTCCACGTTAGATGTCATTAGTAATGGAAGGATGGAATTAGGAATAGGAGCAGGGTGG
>JAATVR010000626.1 GCA_014523665.1 Nitrososphaerales archaeon TH526 | reverse complement strand
TCCTCCTTAGATTTAACTTTGCAACTAAATCCCTCCATCTGTAAATAATCATGCCCCCGATACCTTCATGTCTGTGTTTCGGATCTGTAGATATATCTGCAAGATACAGACTGTCTCCGCTTGAATTATGATTTGTAAATAAACCGTCTGCAGTAATGTCTTTCCAGGTATGTTCTGCATACTGAGGATTAAGTGAAACAATAAAAGTACTGGCAGAACCGACTATATTACCATCAGGTTCAACAGCAACAAATTGTCCTAGTGGAAAAATGCGAAGATGACTTTCAAGCTCTTCTGGATGCCATATATTTCCATAAGGAGCAAGATAAGGATATGATTCCTTTTGCAAATCTACTATTTTAGAAATATCCTCTGGCTGTGTATTTCTAACATTAACTCCAAGATCACGCGGATAAAATAAATCCGACATATGTGTGTACATCCCATAGTTACTACCTTGAAAGATATAAGCTTGTATTTTTTGCCGAAAAGAATATGCTGTTGGTCAAGCTTTTATGCTGAAAGATTGTATAGTGCTAAACAAATTGGTAACTCAATTAATAGTGAAAAAGATAAAAATGAAAAGCGAAAAGTAGAGAGACTGGGGTCTAGAAGGTCAAGCGTTTTACAACTTTATAGAATCCTTGCGTATTTTTATGCGAAGCTTAACTATACTTCTTGGCTTGCCTTGTATTGCTACCTATAGCAATCAATTAAAGTATTTCTTCAGAGGCTTCTTTAGAAATAAAACTAATAAACTACACTTTTAGGATTGGTTTAGAAGAACTAAAGGTATGAGATAAGGTGGAAAATACAAATGGATTTAGTAAATAGACATGAGTCTGTGTTAGTTGAAGAATGACTCTACTCTCTTTTTCAAAATAATCTTTGAGGAGTATCATCAAGTGTTCGCAGATTGTATTGCACATTCTATAATCGCCTTCTGTTGAATTCCATCCCATTAAGGAACTCACAAATTCTCATTGTTACCTATTTGTTTTAATCCAACCAAATGGCTCTTTATCATTGGTCATGTTTGTTGCCACCTTCCAGTAATCGTATTCGTATTCTCCCTTCGCTCTATCGCTCATGTTGTTAAGTGTTGTATTGCCTGTCACTCCGAGATACGATTTGGCAGAACTTTTAATGGCGTCTCTAAGAACTTGGATGCCTTGAATGTCAGTGATGTTATTCTCATTATTTCTAGTCATGTTCTCAGCTATTGCTGCAATCCATAAAATGTCATACGCGACAGCGGAATATGGGGATGGTTCTATATGTACTTCGGTTCGAATTTCCTCCAGCAGACTATCATATAAATATCCATTGGCATCGTTGTTGTTGTCGAACCTAGGAATAGGATTGGAAAAAGAAGTGTTTACCGCAAAAAATGCAGATTCGTAGTGACTTACAAGTTCATCATTAAAGGCGGATCCGTCACTTCCATACCATTTCACTTTAGAAAGAACTGGATGGTTATATGCCTGAATGAAGATAGGAGTTACTTCATCAAGAGATACCATATATATGCCAACTTTATCGATACCATATTGAGAAATTGCACTCTGTAGCCTTGATTCTAATCCTTTCAGAGCACTATCCCACATAATAAAATTGGTTCTATGCAAGCTTGCTGCCAGATGTCCAGTACGCGGGGCATAGCCAAGTTTCTCAGCGTACTTATCAAATTCCTCTCCCATTGCCTGAAAATTCGCGTGCACTGCTTGCATTAATTCACTGCCATAAACATCATTTCTCCAGAATGGAATGACCAGTCTTATTCCCTGGTCCCACATCATTTTTGAAATTGCTCTAGCCTGATGCGAGTCATCAGCTACTAACGTAAAGACATTATCAGCCTCTACTGCAAGAGAGGGGGCAGTGCTAGAGGGGCTAAATAGAATGATATCATTTTTGTCAGCAAAATCCTTCGTTGCTTTCAGCTCGGCACTTGTCGCAGGCCCTATAACTATCCTAATTCCCTCCTTTGCCAAGAGTCTTAGTTTCTCAAGGCTCACTGCTGGATCAGATTCAGTATCGTGCACTATTAACTCATACCGTAGACTGGAATTCCTCTTTGAAAAATTTGCATTCACATCACTTAACGCCATCCTCAATGCAGCTTCTGTCGATTTACCGGAGGACGAAGATACTCCTGTTATTGGAAGAAGAGCACCAAATCTCACTGTGTCGCCGGAGCTTGAGTGCTTCTGTAGCTCCTCGGTACCGCTACCTGGCCCGTCAACAAATAAAGGAAGCTGGTTCAACGACCAATTCGACGAGGACGAAAGAACTGTTCCAATAACGAAAATAACTGAAAAAACAGATAGTCCAGCTATAGCGACGAAAGCGAGATTACTGCACATAATCTTCTCCGTTCTGGTTGATTTATTGAATTCTGAGCTAGTAATTCGTTCTGAACTGTCAAAATTATTCAAAGAATTGGTGTTGAGATTTACAGTCTTATGTGGTGTTACCAAATATACAATAGATCATAATAGACCAGCAGCAATGATCACGCGACTAGCTGCAATCATCATTGTGGATGGCCACAATTCATTGGTCAATGACGTAACGACAAAGAGCGCAAACCAACTGTCTGCTATGACAACCAGAAGGATCCCAGCTGACTTACAGATCCATGGTGTGAACCATTGTGGTTCCTTCCTATAGTTTACCACAATCAGGAATGATGGTACCATGATGATTGCATCCAATACAGGGTATGCAACTATTACACAAAAGATTGCTATACCTCTTGACGATGAAAGATCTGCGAGGCTCACCGTATATGATATTATAAAAAAGAGAAAAATACTAGTTGCAATTACAGTGGCTATCAAGGGTTTTTTGCTGAAATGAAATATTTTGTAAAACCGAAGATACGTAGAAAACACATAAAATGACAAAAAAGCATAAGCGAATATAGAAAATATATCCGCCAGGGAAGGAACTGGCGGTACTACATCCAGAATGATTTCGTACACTGCCCAAAGAATAGCCGCACATAGCGACAGGGCCAGACCCATTGCGAGGGCAAAGTCAGCTTTTTCAATAAAACCATTATGATGTTTCTGTCGATACAGGATTGCGATGGCAACCGAAGCGGCTACTGCAGCGGTAATACTAAGAATCCAGTCAGCATTATTCGCTCTTGCCTCTACCTTGGCAAAAAAAATTAGCGAGCTAGTAACTGCAGCTATTACAATAACAGCAAAAAATAAGCTCCGCTTAGTAGATACTATGCTCGTAACCATCCAATCAAGCACCCGAC
>JAATVR010000625.1 GCA_014523665.1 Nitrososphaerales archaeon TH526 | reverse complement strand
CTTTATATCTTTCTGATTGATCAGTTTATTTTTCTTCATCACATGAAATAGGTTAAGAAATAGATCAAGATGGTTTTTAATCTCTAGATAAACCAATACCAGCTCGCCCATCTGATTCAAAACCCAAAATTCTTGTAATATATTTTCGACTTCTGTGGACGATAAATCTAATTCTATGGCAACCTCGACTGGGCGCTTATCATGTAAGAACAGATTCATGGCTTGCGATGATTTAGATTTGCCTCTCGTATCATTGGACATAATTTCATCATTATCAAGTCCATTTATTCGTCTAATAATTTTGCCAATAGTTCCAAATGATAGGTGTGTTTGCTTGGCGATCTCCCGTATGGGTTTGCCTTCTTGATAAAGCTTAGCGACGAGCTCTTCTTTCTCTTTCTTATTTAATATGACTTGCATATATTCGACTAATTTAATTGGGAAACAGCAGCTCTTAGCTTTTTCTGTCTCTGCTATCGCTTGTTACAGTATATCGTTAGAAGTTACTGACTGCTATCTGTTATTTTGTTGTTGTATTTTATAGTGAAATTTGGCACAATTGGTAGACTATATTATAATGATGTTAGATAGCGCAGTCTCTGTGATAATAGTGTCGTGGCTTGCCGCTGCTTACAACGGCATGATCTCTGACGACAAATCAGATCCGGCTCATAACAAGACTATATCATTTGGCAATTGTATGTTGAGAGTGCCTGGTTCTCATAATTCAAAATGTGTAAAAGCGAGTAATGGTATGTTTGAAATGCAAACAGAAGTAGGAATAATACATGAATGGAATGGTCACAGACCAAATATGATGTCATTATTAAGGCCAAGTCAACAACTACGAGAATTGTTGATATTAATAATGAAATCGTGAGACTTGAGAGCAATAACAAGGGACAAGTCACCGGAAAACACTATTCAGGAATTCACTGGGACACATTAGAAGCCACAATGTTAGCAGATGGTAGTGCAACCCTGACGATCAGGTATTTGCATATGACTATGAATGGTGAGGCCATTACGGGGATTGGAACTGGAACTCAGATGGCTCCAAATCGCAGGGGGATCTCGCAAGTTACTGCTGAGGGAACCATGTGGACATCTGCTCCGAGACTATCGCATCTAAATGGCGGCAGATGGACACACAATGGTGAAGTTAATACCATCAAAGAGACTGTTGACGTACGGGGTAACTTCACAATCTCAAATACATAAATAAAACGATCCTATAATATCTCAACTAATATTGAAATTGGCGTCATATTATTGCAGAATCGAAAATACTGAAAAACATGACTAGCTTCCCTCCCCGATGTTATTATTGTGATAGTAAAGACTTCGGCTCTGTCGACGGGTATGAGCGTCATGTCGTAACTAGGCACTCAAACTTACCAGGTTACCCTGGACCAGCAGATATTAAGTTTTACCGTTTAGAAAAACAAGATATGTACTGGGAACGTGATATAAAAGCGGATTTCGAATGGAAATAATTAATTATTCGCCATCTTGAAACCGCCTAATTATGCATGTGAGCTCAGATGAAGGTAAAATTGAGATAGACATCATCGATGATCCTGATTGGGGTTGAACAAATAGGTAAAACAGCTAGAGATATGCGATGATCCAAATTGCAATCGTACCACATGTAACACATTTTGTCTTGAAGACCGTGCAGTTCAGGCTGCGATCTTCAGGTTACACGGGCTTATCTTTGCATAAATAGCCTTAATTTCATCATCTGACATGTTCAATGATTTTTATTAATTTTTGATGTAGTTCTATGGTATTAAATGGTGACAAATGCCATGAATTGCCAATGTATATATAACTATCATGAGAAGATATTAACATGTCAACAAGAGAGCAATCACAACACGTAGTACCACAAGACTTTCAACACACATTGCACAGATCATTAGATGAAACAAAAGAGAATGTAAATAAATCAATAGATGAAGCGAGAACTCAAATTCCACAATTTACCCATGTAGTTACTAACTATCAAGAGCAAGTCTTACAATCCACTGGAAAAATGGTAGAAGATTATGTTGAAGCTCAAAAATCAGTAATGAGTGCTGTCTTTAACTCTGTAAACCCGTACTATGAAAATGCTAATAGAGTGTTTAGTTACTGGTTTACTCCAAAAGTTACTGCAGAGATATATGCCAGATCAGTCAGCAATATTGTCGAAAACGTCTCAGCATCAGCTAGAATAGGTAACGACATCTTTTTTGGAAATATTGAAGCTTTGGGAAACGATTTCGAACGAGCTCAACAACACACAAAAGAGTTTACGAGAATCAATGCGAATACAGCAAAAGCTATTGAAAATACTGCAAGAGAAACAGCAGCAGAGTTTTCAGTTAATAGTCAGAGAAGTTTATAGATAGAACTGCCT
>JAATVR010000624.1 GCA_014523665.1 Nitrososphaerales archaeon TH526 | reverse complement strand
AATATTTGGCCTAATTCTGGCTTTTTAAGCAAAAAGTATTACAATGTATTCAATATTTATAATAATGGCTTTGGTCTAACATAATTGGATAATGTTCAGAAATATCATTAGAAGATGGAAGCCCAAAGGAAGCATGTACAGCCTGAAATGTGCGCAATGTGGCAAGGGTTTTCTTTCCAGTTTAAAACTCGAAGCTCCTATATGCGGGAAGTGTCTTCAGAAAGTGAAATCACTCGATTCAACTGTAGATCAGGATAAAAAATGCACTAATTGCGGAAAGAATGGAGTTCTATATGGAAAAAGTATGTGCTCTCAATGCTATTTTGGTTTTTCGAGTCCTACTGAAGGTAAGGAACAAGGAACAAGAATACAATAGAGCTTAGGTACCTAAGATATTCCTCTATGCATTTAAGGTTTGGCTAATTGGAATGAAGCTAAGTAGCACTGATTATCTCAAAGCCTTCACATCTTGATGAAAGCCTCTCACGTGAAACCTAGGCATAACGTTTTAACCCTTCTTCCCGGGGCCAATAGGTTATAAATGGGAACAGAAGCCATATTCTACCACTGGCATCAAGTTGAAGCGAAGTTGACAGAGACTCTGAGTTAGTGCAAGAATGTAAAATGGGTTGTTGAATTAAATATGAAGGGATGGCCCATTTAGAATACGAGAAAGCCTGTGATTGTTATACTAGTCAATATTCGCAATGAGGAATCATATCGTCTTAATGCAAAGCATGTTTAGCTGTAGTGTTAGTTAGGTTCAGATTTCTTTTGTTGATTCCAACGTATTAGTCTAGAATATTGACTGTCTTCAACTTAAGTATTCATGAAGGTTCAGATCGATCCTTCTGCAAACCATATATTCGTTCGTGCTGAATAAATAGACGACTTCTATGCAGTATTAGGGCTTTACAATTCTAGGATGGGGCAAACACTTGGACACGGCTGTTTCCTGCATCAACTACATAAACGTTCCCTGACTTGTCTAAAGCAATACCAAGAGGATCATTAAATTGCCCTTCATCACTACCTTTAGATCCCCACTTCGTTATGAAATTACCTTCACTGTCAAACTTCTGAACTCGGTTATTACCTTGATCAGTAACGTAGGTATTACCTTCTGAATCGACCGCAACATCACCAGGTCGAATAAACTGTCCATCCCCAGTACCTTGGGTTCCCCACTTCGTTATGAAATTACCTTCACTGTCAAACTTCTGTACTCTACTATTTCCTCCGTCAACTACATAGATGTTATTTGAGGAATCAGCTGCTAGGCCAGCTGGATTGATAAACTGTCCATCCCCAGTACCTGGGGTTCCCCACTTTGTTAGGAGGTTGCCTTCACTGTCAAACTTCTGTATTCTGTTGTTTTCGCCAAAGTCACCTACATATACGCTGTCTGAGCTATCAACAGTCAGACCTCCTGGGTTAATGAACTGTCCATCGCCTAAGCCAAATGAACCCCACATTCTTAGAAAAGTGCCTTCGTTCGTGAACTCTTGTACCGCCGTATCCGGACTACCAAAGTCAGCAACATAGATATTTCCAGAGGAACTAACACCTATTCCACTGGGACTAGTGAAGAGCCCGGGGCCAAAACCCAATGTTCCAAAGGAAGTGAGAAAGGTGCCATTATTAGTAAACTTCTGTACCTTGTTAGATACACTCGTAAAGTCAGTAACATATACGTTGTCGTCCTGATCTACCGTAATCTCGAGGGGTTGTTTGAAAGTAGCAAAGCCAGTACCAGTAGACCCCCATTGTGTAATAAATGAATATTGTTCCTGTCCTAAAACAGTCATCGTGGTACACACGGTGGTTCCTAGTATCAGTGTCAACGTGATACCCATAAATGTCGCCAATGCCTTTCTAATGGTGACTACATTATACATACTAAATCAAGTTATGATCGTTTTATATAAATGAATACTGTAACGTGAATGAGTACGAGTACGTGCTAGATCGTCTTACCAGCCCGATTTAGAAAAATTGGAGATCGATATATATAGGTAATGGTATTGAATTGCTTTGTTGTTGCTGTTTTGGTTGCCTAGTAGGATTCCTATATTCTCATCTGCCTATTTGTGTACTATTTGATTTCAATACCTCATGCCTATCTTTGTTATCATCCATGACCAAGCCATAGATAGGGGTATTCCCATAATGATTGTTTACCTTTGAAGGGTCAAGCCAAATACTTATTACTTTATCTCCCGTGATGGTTACGCTCGAAGGAATGTCTGTAACCGGCCCTTCCCTCATACTAGCAGTTGTAGTGCCATTAAACATCATCGTGGAATTGTTTATTTGAGAAGAATTTGAAGCAACAAAATTAGTTATAGTGTGGGTATGTCCTGCACTTCCATTAAACCTTACCATTTCAAATTGCGCATTAAGAGATTCTCCAGTTAGGGTTTCATTTCCTTGACCTTGGCCAACTGATTGGTTGTTTGCTAAGTTGCTCTTCCAATGCCCGGAAAGAACCCATGCCGGATTACCGTTTTCATCATTCTGTATGCTGGATATCGTTCCGAATCTATACTCTCCTGTATCATTACCATATGGAAAAGCTCTGGCGTAATTAATTGGGGGGGTAGCTAATAAGACTGCTGATATAACCACAAAAGAGGTGAATATAGCAGAGCATATCAATCGTCTTTCAGTTCCTCGATCCATAAATGATAATTGGCAATACCATTATTTGTACCTTCGTTCCAATTGAGTAGGTTGATCTATAGCGGTGCGATAAACATGAATACTCTTTAGTCGTAAGCAAGTTGTACGTTCATCGAAATCCCACATCTGCGAGAAAAGTGAGAAGCGAGGGCATCTAAGAGAATTCAAAATGTGATCCAGATCGAATAGATTACGATCGGACAAATTCATTTGATATTGTAACAAAATTCAGAATCTCCTTGCTGCGGATAACGTTAAAAATAGAAAATATAAACAATATTCGAAGATTAGGGTAGTATTGTTAGAATGATTTTTTCAAGCACCAATCGCCAAGATAGATTGTTAGATTGAAATAGAATTAATCCGATGCGAAACATAATTAGACCTCCACTTAATATATGTCATATTCTATATTGATCGGCACCCAATGCAGGTATTGATAGCTGAGGACGACCTAGATATAGCTACACTCTACAAAAAGGCGCTAGAGAGGAGAAGGCATGATGTCGCCATTACTTCAAATGGAGAGGACTGTCTCAAGATGTATCTTGATGCGTTGAATTATGTGACATTTGGAGTCTCATTACCAAGTTCATCTTTTGCTGAAATACCGGCAACAAGAATGGATCGTACTTTTTCCTCAAGTGGGTCTAGTGAACACAGGTCGGTAAACAAGTCCGCGCCCTATGATGTTGTTATTTTAGATTACAACATGCCACTCATCAACGGGATGGATGTAGCCAAAGAAATCTTGGCAATAAACTCCCATCAAAGAATTATATTTGCTTCCGCATATGTAAAGGAAACCCTTGAAAATTCTATTAAGGAACTCAAGCAAGTAGTAGAATTGATGCAAAAGCCATTTTCATTGAGTAAACTAGTGGACATTGTCGAAGATAAGGAGGTATATGAAGATTTAAGAGCTCTTAACATTGACATTGACCTAGTACGAGCTGCGACTCCGACCCATGAGCAAATCATCGATCTTTTAGAAAGGTTAAAGAGAATCCAGAAGCATAGGACATTTTGATTTTCTTGTCGTTTCCCCTGGGTATCTGGCCGTCACGATGGCTCTCACTGATTGACAGAACAATCCAGATAGCAAACAAATTTTGCGAAAGAAGTAGAGGCGTACCCAGGTGGGGAAAGAATCCCAACTTGCCCGGAATCGAGGGTGTTTCCATCTCAAAAGTAAATTCTAAATGGGTGTTAACAATGTTTAATGTAGTGAATAGACAATAGGGAATTTGCTATGCCACATTTTCTTACGACTATAATATTTTTGGTTGAATACGAAACTGAAAAACCAAATGCAGGTAGAACAAATGTCTTTCTATAAAAGCAAAAGGCTTCCTAGGTCAGCCAGAAGGTCACGCAAACCGTTACAGGAAAATTGGGTAAGAGGTCCGGGAAGAGGGACAATGCTTAGATGTACTTATGTAAAATGTT
>JAATVR010000623.1 GCA_014523665.1 Nitrososphaerales archaeon TH526 | reverse complement strand
CATGGTTTTGCCGAAAAAAGAAGCTGAACCATACAGCGAAGATTTCAAGTACCTCAGCAGGAAACGAATCATGATTAGAAATTCTTATGAAGCTCCTGGCCACAACCTAAGATTAGATGGCAAAAAAGTACAGCAGCTCATGGACGATTACGTAAGATCATTAAAAATAGAAGATATAATGGACCAGAGAGAAGTTACCTACGATAATTTCTTAGGTTATGCATCTAAATTCAAGACGGAAAGAGCCAGGACCGCTTTGATTAAGAATAAAGCTAGGCAAATAATTAGAGAGCTTGCTCCAACAAATCCAGTATATTATGAAAAACTAAGAGAAAGATTAGAGCGAATCATAGAAGAAGAAGAGAAGCGTAGAAAAAAGAGTGCGGACTATTTTAATTCTTCCAGTCAATACGCAGATATCTTCAAAGATGCATTAAATGAAGAAAAACAACGCAATAAGCTAGGATTCTCGACACCATTTGAATTTGCTATTTATGAAGTGCTGGAATCAATAAAGAAAAATCAGGAGTTATCCAAAGCTACGACCAAAAAAATATTCAGCAAGTTAAGTGAAGAAGCTAAGTTGATCGGGTGGAAAACCAAGAGAAGCTCAGAGAAAAAGATGAGTATTGACATTTATGATATTCTTGTAGAGAATGGATACCCAGCAAAAAAGATAGAGGAGATCACACAGATGATCATAGACCTGGCCAAAAGACATCTATGATTGGCAATAGTAGTAAAGAATTCAAAGATCGAATCCAATATGGATCAACAAACCTAGAATATCATATAAAAAGAAGTAAGCGCATTAAGACGTCCGAGCTTATAGTTGATTCCGATCGAATAGAGATTAGAACCCCTCTCAACAAAAGTCTAAAAGATACCAGGAATGTCATTTTAGACAAAGCTGATTGGATTCTGAAAAAACAAAAACAGTATCAGGAGTCAATCCTAGAAATCATTATCCCAACATTTGAAGAGAACTCTACATTGCCGTGTTTGGGGAAGAACTACAATCTAAGAATCAACAAACAAAAGCCAATTAATACAATAAGATTTGAAAATGGAGAATTCATCATCGATACCATATCTTCTGATATAAATGAAGAAAGAAAATTGCATATCAGAGACTTATATGAAAATTGGTTGAAAAGAATGGCTCAAAGAATCCTCATGAGCAGAGTAAAGATTTATGCAAAGAAAGTGGGAGTTAATATTCCAAAGATCTCAGTGAAAAATAGTTTAAAGAGTAGGTGGGCTAGTTTAACAAAAGCAGGCGCAATTAATTTCAATGTTCATCTCATGAAAGCTCCCCGAGATGTCATAGATTACATCATATTGCATGAGATATGTCATTTGAAAATCAAAGGACATTCGCACCACTATTGGGATTTAGTTTATAGATATATGCCAGACTATCAGGAAAAGATCAATTGGTTAAATGTTAATGGAAAAGCATTGATCGGTAGTGACAAGATAACAAGTGAACCTCAATATCAACGCGATAAATAATTAATATAGACGATAAAAACATTTATTTGAATTTGCCAAATGAGTCTCAATTCTTATATCTTACAACAAGAGGATGGAAGACAGGCAAAAAACATACAATAGAAATCTGGTTTGTTGAATATGGGCAAAGGTATTATGTAATGTCAGAACGTAGGTACAAAGCACACTGGGTCCAAAATATTTTACACAATCAAAAGATCAAATTCTCTTTAAATAATATTATATCTAAGGGTAATGCTCGAATAATTAGTAAAGACAACGCTCCAGAATTGGCAGGTGATGTTCAAAAGTTAATGAAGACGAAGTACGACTGGAATGGCTTTGGCCGAACCCCGGCCAAATTAGGGCACACTAACATAGATTTCAATCATGTCATTGGCCTAGCATAGAAGTATGGTCAACGTATGCCCTTATTCGACTTTAAGCAAATGCTCTTTGATACACTCATGTTGGCGGTTGTTGTCCAGAGCTCCTTAAAGCGACCTTGCTTACAAACCATCGATTAGTTAAGTAGCTAATGTTAGACATATCGTTCATGAGTACATAGTGTTCGTCTTTAACCCCTATTTTCAATGTGACCAGTTGTCCCGCTGCATAAGAATGCATGGAAAAGAGGTGTGGATATAACGAGGGCCTTTTTCTGATGCTGGTTTAGTGATGCGATATCTGACATAGAGCTTTGAATGTATTACTATAATATCTTCAGAGCTCTTATTCAAAAACATTGTTATCTCTTGCTATCATCTGTTTTCAGCTGCTGTGCTCTGTTACAAATAGAAAGCGTTTGATAGTTTAATCACTGTACACCTTGGAGTCAAGCTATCTGTCCGTAGTGTCCCTTGCTTATAGTTACTATCTCTTTTCTATATACATCATCTTCGTACTAATTATACAATTAATCTAATTATTACGGAGAGTGATAGTGACTGGTCATTAGGGACACCAGGGACACCTGAGATATTATTTATTCATCGTCTGAATTAGAACTAGAATCATCATCGGAAGAGGCTCCACCGGTATCAACAATAGACGGTGGAGGTAACGGTGGTGGTAGTGATGCTGACGGCAAAGTCTCATTTAATGCTGCTAGTGAGGTAGGTAATATCGCTCCGAGATCAATATCCGACATTATAATTCCACTTTTGGTTAGTATAACAAGAGTTTTCTCGTTCACACCACAATAATATTAATGTGGTTTACGGATGCATTGACAATTAATCATTTATGAAATGATGTTCGATCTTGATTATAGGCTGTTCGCCTCAAACCTAAATGTCCTCGATAACTAGGCTTAATGAAACAAAATAGCCTTTGGAGGAGAAATTCTTAAGAGATACCCCATATTAGAGTATATTGAATGTCCAGGCTAAACCTGCTTACGCTCATTTTTGGTGCTGCGTTTTTCTTAATGTTTGTAACTCAAAACACTCGTGCACAACCATTTAACTTGGCTGAATTGGACACCTCTACTGGAATAAGAGAAGGCAATTTTTCAACGGTAGTCCCTCAGAGCGTTATCAGGTTCGATGATATCCAAGGGATCAGAGAGGCTAATGTATCCGAGAAGGATGAGGCATTGGAGAAGTCCTATCCTTCTGAAGAGATTTTTATTGAGAATCTAACTTATGTCAATCCCATACTAAATACTATTGTTCCAGAAGGAAAAATTCTTGATACAAATGAAACATCTATTGTGGCGGATATCTTGGATACAAATGTAACAGATATCTTGGATACAAATGTAACAGATATCTTGGATACAAATGTAACAGATATCTTGGATACAAATGTAACAGATAT
>JAATVR010000622.1 GCA_014523665.1 Nitrososphaerales archaeon TH526 | reverse complement strand
TTGATCGGGGTAGTGTATTGCAACGGCAACACGGCGTCCGTAAATCAACTTCTATTGGAAGAGGGAAAAGCCATTGTGTATGAAGACTTTTGTGATGTTAGTGAGTTTGCGAATGATAAATGGGTTACCAATTTTGGTTGTTGATTCAGTGATGGCCTTCTCCTGACAATCCATGAGTGAATTTGTCGATTGGCGTAGTATCATACAGATGAAATGTGTACTCTGCTAGAGAAAATCATGGAAGGGTAAAATTGGGTAAATACATTGACGGTTCAGGAGAGATATCTGTCAGAGTGTGACTTCAACCGCAACATCAAATTTTGTATAATACCTTTTCACATCCCCTTCACCATATTTAGACTTGAATTTCCTCACAATATCATCAACCCCATTACTGTCTGTTATTGGTTTACCTCTTGCAGAAATTTCTATACCATTTACAGAAATCTTTAACGTTGGATCGACTAGCAGGTTTTTGTACCAGCTGGTGTCAGAGCCCTGAACTGGTAGCAAATACAGGGTGTTGCCTTCATACGCAAACCAGACTGGCCGAGGGATATTTTTGCCTGATTTTCTACCTTTAACGCTGAGTGTTATCTCGTTTGCGCTATTCAGTCTCCGATGAAGATCGGCTTTGGACATGACATTCTATGCTGCATATGTCAGATATAGGTTTCGCGTATTGCACTCTATATCTGAATGCTGCTGTATGCCAGTTCACTATTACTATTTGAAAAAAAACTAACTACCCACCACAATATGAATGTAGGATGATTTAGTGGAGGATCTATTGATTTCTGTTGAAGCTTATATCGTGAGTATAAGTCGGTACAAAACAATAGCTAAAATCAATCTGTAACGTTAGGTAACATTGATAACAGACAGAAAAAGCTATTTGTAATCAATTCCAGTAAACCATGTGCAAGTGGTATTAAACAGACGAGATAAAGAGCAGCTAGTCATCGACTTACACAGACAAGGTAAGACCATCCGTGAAATAGCTTCGGCAGCGCATCTGTCATTCAGCGATATTGGAACTATAATACGAAGAGCAGACGGTCATGACAAAGAGAGTGACATCGAAACAAAAGACTTGAAAAACAAGTCCACGGATACGAAAGCATTATGGCTATTTTCAATTGGTAAAAAACCTATTGAGGTTGCAATAGAACTTAATCTGTCAGCATCTGAAGTCCATGAAATACAAGAGGAGTTCTGGGCATTAACTCAGTTATACTAATTGGCGTCCGTTTACAACGAAATCAAAAGCTTTCTACCATTATTTCTGAAGCTATTTTACTGTTTGAAAGAGCGTCGTATGTTAAATGAAAATCAAATCTCTAAGCTTATCGGAAATGCAAATTATGATTTATCTGATTTATCGAAGAGTTCAATGTCTTAGCGACGAGATAATAAATCTGGAAGGACAAAAAAGAAATTCGATGAATAAGGTGATACTATGGAATGCTCAATTATCAGATCTAGGTAAAGCTATGAGAAACCAACAATTAAAACGGATGGGCAAATAGGTATCATAAGACGTACGAATGTGGCGCAGGTCCTAATACGTTTAATACACTAGTTCATATTACCATAATGCCTATTAAATACGACTTTTAATGAGTTACGGACAGAACACGAGAACACCGAGCGGCTTCTCAAAACCTGTAGAAACAGGTAAAGTGTACACAGTAGATATTACTGACACAGGTAGAGGTGGAGACGGTATTGCGAGAATAGAAGGTTTAGTAATTTTTGTAAAAAACGCAAAAGTCGGGGACAAAAGTGTAAGAATCAAAATTAATTCTGTAGGAGATAGGTTTGCCACTGCGGAGGTAGCAGCGGCAGGTTCGACAGATACGACTTAGGTTTTTATTTATATTATTAGACCAATAATGACTAACTGTATAATCTATCTAGTACTGATTCTAGTACTATTCTAATAGTATAATGGAACGCATTGCGTAATATCTTTATTCCCTATAATAATTCGTATTGCAATGGACCGAAGATTGCATTTGTAGTCGGTGGATCACCAAATCCAAGACGTTAGAATCTTTTAAGATAAGCGACTCGCGAACAGAGCTTCGATGTGGTAGATGTAAAGGTCATGTGGGTTGGTGGGATGAACCGCCTCGAACGAGAAAAATTATGCCATTCAAGCGAGCCTGGTCTAATGAAGAGTGTTTGGCTATGCGTTAACCTGTGTCGGATCTAATAGAAAAAATATCAGATATAAATGAGAGCTTGATTTTGCTTAACGCAGATAAGCACCCTTCTCGCTCTGCTGCTAGAATAAATACCAAATATACGGTTGTCATAGCAGTAATGGCAGTAATGCTCATTGGAGCAACAGCATTCGCAACATCAGAAAGCGCATTTGCAGGTGGACATGGACATAAGAAGAGTTATGAGAAGAGTCAAGCAATATCTCAGGTAAATGAATGTGGCAACGGATTCATGCCATATAACGTCGGATGTCAAAACACTGCATCTCAGATCCAAGGTGATGAGAACGGAGTAAGCTCAGCATCAGCCCAAGAATCGACGACTAAGAAGCACAACAACACCCATAATTAGTTCAAACCAACTCTTTTTTTATTTTCTTTTCAGTTAGCGACTCTTTAATCAACACCATATTATCTAGTAAATCAATTTGCTCAATGATTCTGGTTACACTTTTATTGAAATAGCTGATTATCTGGACAGAGTTGAAAAGTAGCTGAATTACAGATGGCTGTAGTAGTTATCATTGGGTTTATGATAAGCGAAACTATGGTTGTGATAGCTTAACCGAATGGTAACATTAGTCGCAATAATAAAACGGCTCTAAATTCTACAAATTCAGACGGCAAAAATATAGCGATTATATCGCAAAATAATTAGCTTACCTAGTCATCAACTGATGACTAGAGTAATTTCTAATATATCTGATTTCTGTTAACAGGCAGTTCTATCTATAGATTTCTCTGACTATTAACTGAAAGCTCTGCTGTAGTTTCTCTTGCAGTATTTTCAACAGCTTTTGCTGTATTCGCATTGATTCTCGTAAACTCTTTTGTGTGTCGTTGAGCTCGTTCGAAATCGTTTCCCAAGGCTTGAATATTTCCAAATAAGATGTCGTTACCTATTCTAGCTGTTGCTGAGACGTTTTCGACAATATTGCTAACTGATCTGGCCCATATCTCCGCAAAGACTCTTGGAGAAAACCAGTAACTAAACACTCTACTAGCATTTTCATAATACGGGTTTGCAGAGTTAAAGACAGCATTCATTACTGATTTTTGAGCTTCAACATATTCTTCTACCATTCTTCCAGTGGATTGTAAGACTTGCTCTTGATAATTAGTAACTACATTTGTGAACCGTGGAATTTGAGTTCTCGCTTCATCTATTGATTTATTTACATTCTCTTTTGTT
>JAATVR010000621.1 GCA_014523665.1 Nitrososphaerales archaeon TH526 | reverse complement strand
TCGCCCGACGGACCAATCGTGTGACAGTCACGCTGGCGTTGGTGTTGCAACCTGGAAAACAACTAGTTGCTCCTGAAGGCTGACTTGCTTTTGTCTAAACAGTGTTCATCATACTTTGGTACTTAACGATTTAACGGCCTAGTCATTACTGGAACACCGCATTAATAGCTATTATAGCAATAATGATTTCAGCAGCATTTCCAAATGTAACATTTAGCAAAGATCCTAGTGTTGCACCATAATGAGATGCAAGATGTTCCTACTTCAACCATTATTTGCACCGACTAACACATGTCGGAACGAATAGAACTAGCATCATCACCTTCCATCCTTACTTGATTACAAGGTTCAATTAAATTCAGTTCGCCAAGATTACTACCCAATTTACGTAACAGAATATTTATTAGATTTGTTCATTTATTATCTTATAACAATGGATTTTGATAGACTTTGCAAGGACATCCTTGGTCTGGAATCCAAGATAAGATTCGCGGGTGTATGTGATGATTCAGGTGAATAAAATATGGTGGACAACGTGAAGGAATAACAAATCTTCTCTCTCCTGACGAAACTAAAATCGATAAGGATTCACTTTTTTTAATGACGGGGAGGCATGTCTATAAGATACCCAAGTCATTCGTAGAAGGATTTAATGGAAGCGAAGTTTTCCTGAATGTTCCTTCATCAGAGGTATTGAGACTCGAGCTGACATAAACGTAGACGAATGGATTGCTCTTGTTACTCCCAATATTTGATGCATGCATTGACACTTAATAATGACAGGAATGATATACTAGGGGATTGTATTGGTCGCTTTACATGAATGCTGTGAAAAATATGAGTGGTGTTAGGAATAGCAGTACATCAGTGAAGTGAATTTAATGATATAAAAGAAATTAGTAGTTTGGCAGATAATCCGAAAAATATAATATGACTTGATACACTTCTCGTAAGCCTGCTGAAGATGATATAGTGTAGGTGGAAAGAGATTTTCTTTGGCTAGAATCTTTGCTCCCTTCAAGTCAATTTCAGCGGCCCGAAAATATTTCTGATGTAAAACCATTGTAGATGATATTCTCTTTTTACTTATAATCGAAATAATGCATGTGACAACGACTTGTAGGCTACCATCTCTAACATGATCGGAGGGATAATAAGGTAAGATATATTCATTGTCTTAAACCGACATCTCAATCTCACAGGACGGCTGCATTAAGTGGCATGCGCCGGTTTCAATGACCGATCTAAAAACGCATTAATTCCTTTGAGGTAACCAAATCACCTGCCGATGGAATAGCGGACTGATCGTATCACTAGTGACTTTCTGATTTAACTGACCCCCTATACCATATGGGGCCTGTGCTCTGCATTGCAATGAATACAAACTCTTCATATGCGTCAGTATCTAACTTGTACTTGATCATATTTGAGCATTGAGATCGTACCAATATCCAGTTGCATGACACCAAATGTTATCACTGCTATTTCTGACCAAACCATAAGAGAAGTGTGCAAAATCATGTGCGAACATAAAATAGGAAGCGTGATTATACTAAGAGGTACTGCCCTAGAAAAAGGTAATAGTACAGAATACAGCAACCCAATTGGAATCGCAACAGAAAGAGATGTTGTGACCCATCTTGGATCCAAAACTCAATCATCATCTCTTGAAACACCCGTATTTGAAATAATGAGTTATCCTCTTGTTACAATTCAGCCCAATAGCTCGTTAAAGGATGGAATAGAAACTATGCAATTAAAGAATATCCGCCGGCTCCCAGTGATCGATAAAGAGAATGGTAATGATAAGATGGTTGGAATAGTCACAGAGAAAGACCTCATTAAAGCAATTACGAAAGCGCTACCTCCATCTCAAACTGCTACAGAAGGAATGATAAGTGATCAAATGCAATTCGGATATCGATTTATGTATGAGAGATTTATCAATGAGGATCACTTTTCGAAGGACACACATCCTGGTATGGGATAGATACGAAAAATTTATTGGGTGAATTCACAAAAACTGAGAAACATTTCGGGTTTAGAGAAGTCAAGAATCAGATCATAAATATAATAATATCATAGATTTTGGTTTATATCGAGATGATAAAAAGTACTGCAGATCATCGCACTGCATTCATCAGCTTTTTAAATTATATACTATGAAGTACAAAGCCGAGGATTAATTATGCATGAAAAAATTTGAGATAATAATCTCACATAGAAGATTGGGCGATGTTGGTGAAATACTGAAGAGTGCTAATACAGGTGGAATGAGTCATTACAAGGTTGAAGGGAGAGGAAAAGTGAAGGCAGAGGCAGTTTCTGTTGGAAGAGGTACCATGAAATATACTCCAGAATACAGACCAAGAACTAAGGTTGAAGTTATAATAAGAGACGACCAAGTAGAGTCCTTGATCAACAAATTA
>JAATVR010000620.1 GCA_014523665.1 Nitrososphaerales archaeon TH526 | reverse complement strand
CTGATACTAACTGCTTTAGGATTTTTTGGAATTAGTGCTTTGTATCTTATATTGAATTCAGATATGAATATGTTCACAGGGATAGCTTACGCAATCACTGATAGCAATAGCAATAACATAGTTTTAAAAGATCTTGGTTCTTTTTTGGATAGCGGTGGCAGACTTAACATCGTAGGAGTAGTTGATAACAACGGACACTATCCAATTACTGACGTAATGGTGGGCCTGAATTTGACGAATAGCCATACCAGTCTATTTCCTGAGAATTTTGCAACTAGTGATATTATTAATGATGATGATGCTCACACCAAGACTACTAGTACTATTACTGCACCTACTTTTGCTAGAGTAATCTTTCCTGGAACAGGTGCTCCATTTAAGATTGTGCTAGAAAAACCTGGAGTTTCAATGGCCTCTTTCGGTCGGCCATTCGTTTCTTTTTATCGTCAAATTGATATTCCATACTATGACATCCTAAAACTGAATTATACTAATATGGCAGTTGGCAGCGAAAGAGCTCTGGTCGGCACTGTAGAGAACACCGCACCATTTTCAGTACATAATGTGAGGGTATATGCATCAGCCCATGATAATAATCAAACCCAAATAGATTCTGCTATAAGTAAGAACATTCCAACAATAGAGCCAGGACAAGGGATACAATTCGAACTCATCCCTAATCCATCAATCAAGTCGGATGTCATTTACTATAGTTGTGCAGGAGTGGAATTGGATGCTCCTATAACTACTTTGAAAACTCTAGATGGTGGATTTGTGGCTTATGATCTTCAAGCATTGGCAAAGATAATAGATTTGAAATATAACAGTTCATCTAATAGCATAGTTTTTGGTGCGGATCATTATAATCCTGATGGAGGTTCTATAACTATGAAAGTACCTCAGATGTATGATGATCAAAAAATAAGTGTACTTATGGACAATAAACCAGCTAATACCGCAGAAATAACCGCGGATGGCAAGACAATAAAGATAGATATCTTTATCCCGCCTGAGGAGCATCAGCTCCAGATATTGGGAGTAGCTCGTACTGCGGATTGATAGGCATGGTATTCCTCGTATATCTTAAATAGAATAAATAATGCTGCATCGGTTTGCTTATCAGCAACAAAAAATAAGAGGTATTCAATTAAATGGTAATCTGTTCAGCTTTACACATCAAGAAAATAGGAACATATGGTTTATCTTAGAAGTGTCTGATTGAATGTTCCCGACGTCTTCTCTGTTTGAGGTGTCACTGTTGTATTTACCATAAATGGATGCTGCACCTGTATGACTTGTGGAGGATATACTGCACTTTTGTCGCTAGGATTCCATGTTAGAATAACTTTTCCATAGGATTCCTCTAATTTCTTTAATGTGGCGTTTTGCTGCTGCTCAGTTAATAGTGGGAACTTTGGATCAGATCTGTTTGGCGCAAATTCTTCCTTATGGTAATGCCAATTTGGTTTTTCTCTGGCTGGTAATTGATTATACGAATCGGTTGTAATCATGTATTCGACTCCGATAAGAGTTGCATTGGGTGAATTGCTATCATAGAGTTGGCAAACCATCATTATTTTGTCGTTGGGCTTACAGAAATGCCATACTCTCAGGGAGGGGTCGTCAAAGACATGTCTAACGGCTGTTAATGGGCCAGAAGGAGGTCCACCAAAGCCTTGGGTTGTTGTCGTAAAATTCTGAGCCGTTGTCGTATTGTTCTGCACCTGCTGACCGTAGATCAAACTGGGAGTGATGACGATTAACCCCGCAGCTATGATTAATAATGGAAAAAATCTGCTCACACCTTTCATTAATCCCTAATAATTAACAAAGTATATAATAATATGAACTAGTAGGACTAGAGATCGATTACTCATAACGAGTAACAGCTAGCCATTAGGGATAGATTAATGCCCTTAATAAGAAATAAAATATGGCCTGCACTCATACATTCAGTAAGCTCTCGAGGATTATGTAAACTGCAACTACAATTAGTATGATCGCAAAAACCATTTTAAGTCTCTCTTTTGACACTTTAGATGACATTCTAGTACCAAAAATGCCACCTAGTATACCGCCGCCTATAAAAAGCAGCGATATCAGCCAATTTATCTCCCCGCTTAAAGAATATCGAGT
>JAATVR010000619.1 GCA_014523665.1 Nitrososphaerales archaeon TH526 | reverse complement strand
TCTCAACGCCAGCAAAAGACGCATAGAAAAGATGAACCAGACATTACGTACTGTTAGTTCTATTCTTAAACCCATTGAAAGGACAACGACTTCATTTAGTTCAGATCTTATGACAGCTGAAGACATATCCTTTATTGAAGCCAACAGAACAATATTAGAAACAAGAATAGAAAAAAAGATAGTACAAACACAAGCCCAAAAGACCGATAATACTACTACTCCTGCTCATCCTCGTACGTCATTGGCTTCTGAAAAATTAGGTCCCCATCATGTACCTTTGCTAGATATTGACCAGTTTTATACCACCCAGTTCGTCAGAGATGTAAATAATGCTGCAAGAAAAATACATTCATTATTAACAAAAAAGGGAAGATCTGGAGAAGATGTCGATATTATTAGAGAATCATTAGGTCTTGATAATACTACTCTAATTGAAGCGCTGAATAAACTTGAGAAATTAAAAAGAATAAAATGGTTAGATGACACAATGATAGTGCTTTCTGATAATCTTAAAATTGTACACGGAGAAATTCATAATATATACATCGAAAAAATTCTTTCTGGAATTACCTTGGTTATGATAGATGGAAAGTGGCGTGCTAGATTAAGCCATTATGATTATGAGGGACCAAGACATCTCCTCAAGAAAGGAACTGAATTTAAAGCAGTATCTGAGATATATCGTGATGGAAAGACTTTCTGTGTAAGGATCAAACAAGTAGTATAGTAGTGTTTTTTGATTACTTAATCTACTTAGTATGAATTAGGTCATAAACCTTTGATTTGTTATCCCATTTTTCTACCTTGGTATGACATTTCCTAAATCTAACGCTCTGCAACTGATCGGGATATTAATCTCGTTCGTAAGCCATATTTTAAGTAATATTAGATTGCATTCTTTCTCAGTTAAATGTACTTTTCATCATTGTTCTAACCATATTCTGTCAGTTTTGCCTTTTCATATAATGATCCTAAATAAAACTATTATGCATTTATGAGCGCGTGCAAATCAGTGGAGGATAACACTGAAGAAATCTGTGAAAGTGCAACCCCAATGCCGTCGTCATAGGTGTTATTATTTTCATGTAGCTTTAGCTTACATAATATATAACATATACATACATATACACTGTGTATATATCAATCATAATAGCAGCAGTATTGCTTTTACCAGTAGGAAATGTCCTAGCTAGTTCTGATTCTGACCTTCTTATGTAAAGGTTCCAGGGTTTCTTGAGTAATTCCTGAATCTTATTGCGGTCTTCTATTGGAACAGTTGGATCATTTAGTAACTTGGGGAAGTAAATCATTCTATATCGCTTGGTATAGATATGCAGTAAGCCATGTCTGGACAACTGTTTGCCAACTTTCTTTCGATCCATACTGCAAATGAAATAAGCATTTGGATTGCTGCGTTGAGGGTGCTGTTCTAACCATTCCTTCACGTAAGGCAGAGATTCAATCAATGGTAGATGCCTAGTTCCTGTCTTGCCGTTCACCAAGACTTCTGCGTACTGGTTGTTGCCAGCCGCCTTGAATATTATATCCTTAATCTTAAGCCCTAATATTTCATGTGGTCTGGCAGACAGATCTCTGGAGGTGGCATGATAGCATCTATCTCTAACGCTCGGACACCATTTTAGAAATATCAGGTCGTCAGCCACAGTCCATAAATCTGTTGGCTTATAAATTGACACCTCTTTTCTCCTAAGTAAAGGGATATTTTGCACTACTACAGGTTTTGGTCTCTTTTTTGGTCCTACTTCTGGATTGTACAACCATTTGAAAAATCGTGAAAGAATCGCAAGATGGAGATTATAGGTTCCAATCCATCGATGCAATGGATCTATACTTTCAGATTTCCTAAGGAAATTAAGGTGGGCAATAATATCATTATTTGTAATTTTCACATATGCCTTATCATTATGAAATTGAGACAACTTGGTTAATGCGCTTAAAGTTATCGATTTGTAGTTATGACTCAGGTTAATCTCTATCTTCATTGCCTCCAAGTACTCATTGATTAACTGATGATTGCTTTTTGTTATTTTATTATGTTGTAGTACTTGCATATTAGCAGAAGATTCTTTAGTAAGTACAACTAATAAAGTGTCGCATTGGGTGCCACTAATTGTATCAAATGTGGATCGTCAATTGATCCGTTTTCATACTGCGAACTATGCAAAGAACCTTTGAATTTTAAATGTTCTTCCTGTGGATCTGTCACAGAAGTGAAGGTTCATACAGATTGCGTAAATGCAAATTCTCTTGTAACTGAAGATAAATCGACCGATAAAGATGATTCCCAGAGTATTGCAGCTAAACTCCAAGACTCAACGCAACAGGGCACGGCGTTATCCATCGGATCATCTCCGACTCAAAATGTCAAGGCAATTGACAGGGAGACTAACAATGATAAAGACATCTATCGGTCTGGAATTTATCCTCCGTATACAGTTTCAGATATGATTGGAAAATCCTGGTATTCATTTGCCAAATTAAGTGCAGATATCTGCTCGTGGTCTAGTAGACTATCTTCCTTGTATTATGAGCAGTGTTTGCAATATGAAAAAGTGTGGAGTTATTATTGGACTGAAACCTACAAATCGTTTAATGCTTTTTCGCAAAGTAATGAATCACCTAAGACGAATGCAATTTAATAGAGGATAATTTCTCATAAATATACAAAGGTCTTGATTCGACAAAGAACTTAAATTTATCGACCCTGCTTCCGACAGCTATAACTGGTTCTAGACCCATCTAGTTTGGTCTAACGATGGCTGCCGCAGAGATGGTAGGGAAAAACAGAACGGTCTTTGCAACAGATATACATCCAGTTGCGATAGAACACATTCAGAAATCTGCATCGAAGAGAGGATACAAAAATATCAAAACTATTTTAATGGCTGACAACACTGGAGCAGATAAGGTTGACAAAGGGGACATTTCGAGAGAAAATATCTTTCAGATAATGGATGGGATAATCACTCAGTTAAACAAGACCAAGAAGATGTTTATCATAATGATTCTGACCATGATCCTTCCGCCAATAGCATTTGCACTTACATTCGCATTATTTGGTCCGCCTTTCCACTTTAATGAAGATAGAGGACTCATTGAAAGGTTTGATGACGCTCCACATATTCCGCCTCAAATCGCTTTAGCTCGAATTGT
>JAATVR010000618.1 GCA_014523665.1 Nitrososphaerales archaeon TH526 | reverse complement strand
TGGTCATAATCATTATAGTGTTTTTTACACATTATCAGCGATGTTTCTACATCATCCCATTTTAGTAAGCAATCGCATGGTAATAATATCTTGTGCTGCTGTTTCAGCAGTAGCAGCACCTCATGTTTAGATATTGTTGTATCATTTTGCTCTGTCCTTACACAATACCTCTAGCTCTACATCTCTAGATTGTCTGTGTCTTCTGTAATCTTGATCTACTTCTAATGCTGCAGTCAATATCTTACTCTTTATTGATTTAGATGACTGTAGAAACATCATGGTATCCTTAGGTAGACAATGTCCTCCTATCCCATCTCTAGGCTCAAGTATGTTTACATTCCACTTAGTATTGATTGCTTCACGTAATTCTGGAAAGCTGAGGTTATTTGTTTTGCAATAAAGGTAAAGATCTTCTGCAAATGCTATTTGCAAATATCTATGAGCATTTTCAGCAATTTTAGATATCTCTGCAATTTCTATATTTGATACAGGATGCAAAGGAATACCTAGATTTTCATTCCCATCGCCATTGCTGTTACTACTATTATTACTACCATCTCTACCATCTCCAGTGTAGAATTGCAATGCTGCTCTAAGACAACAATCATGGACTCCTCCTATAACACGCAGTTGATTAACTCCATGTTCCATCTCTTCTAAAGCATACCATCTATGCGGTACATGCACAACATGCAATCTATGATTAAGCATCTCAAATACTTTCTTTGATGTTCCTCTGGGAATAGTGCTCTCTATTGCGACAAGAGCACCATTCTTGGCTTTTCTTGAAATTTCTTCTATTATGTATAGTAATCCATCTATCTGAGGCGTGAAAATGTCATCAGGCTTATGTGTGGACACACAAATAATGTATATATCAAAATCACTGAAATTATCTGCTCTCTTTATTGATGCAACTTTTTCTGCACGTTCGATGGCATTCTGTTTGATATCATATCCATAAGTATCAAACCCTCTCTCTTTGACATATTTTGCTACTGGAAGACCGAGTTGACCTAGACCTATTACCAAGACTCGAGATTTTCGGAGCTCATTTCTATCTACTATCATAGAACGACCCTCGTTGATTACTATAGATCCTGAATTAGAAATAGCATCTGGAAACATTTGTCCATTTATCCTGGTGCTTTGCATTGATGATGTCTGAATTTACAGAGCCCCTTTATTTAAACATAACTGACTGGTCAGTTATGTTTATTAACTGGCATTCTATATAACAGTTTATGCGACCAGTACGAGGCAAAATCATGGTTCTTGACGGAATTTTTTCCAAGAAACACGATATGGCCATAATCATGACTATGATGATTATAGCTACTTGTGGTTCATTCATGCAAATAGTCGGTACAAGCTGGGATGTTACTTCTCACATCATGCAAGAACCAGAGACTTTCTTTACGCCGTCGCATGCAGTTCTTTACGCCGGAGTAGGTTTGCTAACAGTTGCAGCCGGAACAAGCGTAATTTTGTTAATTAGTAATAATGAACTTAGAGGAAGGTCAGTTGCTACGCCATTAAAACTTATTATTATAGGGTCCACTGTTTGTTTGGTAGCTGGACCATCCGATTTTCTTTGGCATGAAACCTTTGGTGTCGATGGGCTATTAAGTCCACCGCATTTAGCATTGATTACTGGCATGCTGATAAATGCAGTTGCAACAGTTGTAGGCCTTGTAAGGATAGCCGTACATATAACTTCGTCTTCTAGGCAGAGATTGATTAAAGCTGCAATGGTTCCCGCATTTGCAGCATTATGGTTCACAACTACTTGGTATGTTTATATGTTCTCTCTTCCGTTTTCGGATGGAGAAAACTTTCAGTTTAACCTGAATCCTAATATTGCTTCATTAATTGCGATTATAACATTACCTCTGCTCAGCTCTATCATATTCCTCACTGCCTCCAAGAGCATTGGAAGATTTGGTGCAGGAACTATTGTTTCAGCTTTGGTAGTTGGCATCAATATCTTTGCAAATATTGTTCCTAGTCAAGGTATGTTGATCTCGATTCTACCTTGGTATTCTATAATAGCTATCTTGCCTGCGCTAATTGCGGATATTATCTTGAATAATCCAGCTATAAAATCAAAGTTAGGATTGAGGACGTCAGAATTAATAGCTGGGATACTAGTTAGTTCAGTATTCTATATATTTAATTATCCAATGCTTACATGGGCATTTGCAATTCCTCTTGATATGCCAATCGCCAATCTGCAAGGAATGCAAGCAGTAACTAACTTAACATCTAACTTTCTTAGTACATTACCTGTTATGCTATCAATAACTTTGGTACCAGCAGCATTGATGGGCTTGTTGGGAGCACTTTTTGTTTCAAAGAAGATAACTATTCCTACCTTTCAAAATCAACAATTACGGCCATCTGAATTCATATTGCAAGAAAAATGAGGAAACAAATTGAATAAGGTATCCTAAAAATGATTCCAGTTCCGCAAAATATTGTTATGAGTATAAAAGGCAAGAATATGGAAGGAAAAGAGAAAAGAAGGGAGTAAAATACCATGTGCCCAAAAGTGTCCGCTCAGTATAAAATAGAAGTTAAAGGTAAAATAGTCGAATCAGCATTGATTGCTTTTTCAAAGTATGGATATGATAAAGCCAGAATGGATGATATAGCAGAGGCTGCTAAGGTGAGCAAGGGCACATTATATCTTTATTTTAGAAGTAAAGAAGAATTATTCTATGCTATATCTGAAACAAATATTCTAAGATTAAAGGAACAGTTATCTACGTTAATGGCAACTAGAAAAGAAGAATTGGTATCAAACGCAGAAAAGTTTTATGAAAACTTTCATAACGAAACTGGACAAGACTTTGAAAAAGTATTTTTTGAAATAATTGCTGAATCGCCACGTAATCCTAAGTTAAAGAGAATGCTTTATGAACATAGATTAAGAATAATTGATATAGTAACAGAATATTTAAATTTACAAGTGGAAAAGGATCTTTTTGCCAAGGATGTGGATATTAAAGCTATTTCAGCCGGTCTTGTCTCCCTTTTCAATGGGCTATCTATAAGCAAAGTATCTGGTATAAGTGAATCTAGTAACAAACAGGCATGGAAGGAAACAGTAAGAGCCATTTTTAAGGGCATGAGTTAATAATCATCCCCACCTCGAGTTTGAGACAAATTTTTTAACAAATGTTTGTTAACAATGTTGAAAACCATAACTATAACTATAACTATACCTATAACTATGTTATTTATACAATTATACTACTACTAAAGTATGTTCATAGCTGTTATAATGATAGCTCCTGTATTTGGGGAGACTCACATTTTTCTATACATGCTAATTCCTGCATCTGTACTTGTTCTTGAATACTATATTAATATCAACATACCACGAAATTTGCTTCTGGATATTCTGGATTGTTACCAACAGTCACAAGTCTCCAATAATTTGCTGCAAGTACTCCATTGATTTCACAAGTAGATATGTTTCCTGTCCCTCCTTCGGTGCTTTCAGACATAAGACTGCCAAAGTTCGCATGACCTAGTCCTAGAGCATGTCCAATTTCATGTCGTGCAATTTGTTCTAACTCAGAATTCTGAAATCCATTGCCAAAAATGCCCCCAGAAAGTGTTACTTTAATGCTATCAATAAATCCCTTATTATCGAATCTAAATTCTGTTTTTCCAGCTGCTATAGGATCTCCATAATCGAATTCTTCGTCGTTTGCGTCTTCATCGCTATCAGAGAATCCTATTTCTACGTCCGCCTCGCTGTCATCTTGTTTTTCTGCAAATATCAAATTATCAATCAATAGATCCCAGTCTTGTATCGCATTCCGTACAGATTGTTTGCTATCTTCGTCTCCTTCATCGCTTATTCTGTATTCTAGTACTCCATCTGAAATCTTATCTGACCAAGCACAGCATATTTGCAATAGATTCATTTCATCAAGATTTATATCATCATCATCATCATCGCCTTCATCATCATCCCCTCCTTGATTATCCTCAACAGATGCGATTACTGGTGTCGAAGATGAGAATATATTTGCTGAAGAGATTGCAGATAATGATAGTAGAATCAAGGCAAGCAATAGCCACGGAGTAGAAGAAGAGAAAGAAAAGACAGTACTATACTTCAATCTCATTCCGTGAATTCTATTGTTCTTGTCAATCCCCGGATATATTTTTTAATATTTAAAGGATATCTAGGTGTTGCGCAGGGATACAGAGCGAGCAAATACTTGTACTCAAAATTGGATAAAGATAAGAAAGATGGCATATAAAACGTAGATAATATAACTTATAGCAACTGATAAAGTTAATATAACTTAAGTACACCATCATCTTCTAGGAAATTAATAGTGAATCAGAAAGTCTCTAGGAGAGCAGAAATTGAGAGCCTTCCCAAGGTCTCTTCCTTTTTACTTAGTATGGGCAGAAATAGCATATGTTCTGAAAGAGCATATCTTAACGGACTTGTTAGTTTTCAATATTTCCTTCTACAAGATAACGACCTCAAAAGCTACTCTGTGGAAAGTATTATTCTCGCTGTATCAGTAGGAGAGATCAATATCTACCGAGTCTTGGATAGCTTTGTTTCATTTCTCATATCGCAGAAGTTATCAATACCGACCATCAAGCTCTATGTGACAGCCATCAGATCTTATTTTGCTTATCACGATATAGATATTGTAACCTCAAAGTTTAAGACAAAAGTCAAAATGCCGAAAGCTTATAGAGAAGATGAAGAGGCTTTAGACGTTCAAGATATTAGAAATATTTTGCTCGCATGCAACAATCGTAGATTAAAAGCCTATCTGTTAGTCCTAGCAAGTGGCGGTTTTAGAACCGCAGAAGGACTTGCTATTCGACTTAAGGATACTGATTTTACGTCAAATCCTACAAGGATTCATGTGAGAAAGGAATATTCGAAGACTAGGGTCGCAAGGGATGTTTATATTTCAGATGAAGCCACAAAATACCTAAAAAACTGGATAGATTGGAAGTATAGGGATAAGGACAACAAGTGGACCAAGTCTGCAAAGCCTGATGATTTAGTCTTCAGCGTTTATACTGTTAAAGGGGTTCCTAATCCACGTCATTTATACGTAAAAATTGTAAATGAATTTGAAAAGCTACTATCAGTGGTAGGGATGGACGAAAGAAAGGAAGATGGCTTACGAAGGCGCAGGAAGATAACGCTTCACTCCCTGAGACGATTTGTAAAAACGGTAATCAGCGACCAAGCGGGACAGGATTATAGTGAATGGTTCCTCGGACATGCTAAATCTCCATATTATACCAAAAAAGAGATTGATAGAAGACAAATTTACGCTACTAAATGCATGAAGTATCTTACTTTCCTAGACTATGCGACACTAGAAGCCACGGGTAAAAGTATTGAAGCAAAACTAAGAGAAAAAGATAGAGAGATGCAAGCTATGAAGGACAAATATGAATTGGAACTAGAAACAATACGTGATGAAACCAATCAGAAGTTCAATCAGATCATGAGTATGATTCAACAGAATCCCAAATTATCTCAGGTCAAGCCTGATGTATTACAGAAGAAAATATAAGCTCCTCATGTCACGCCTGTATTAAATTGTAGATCAATAGTTGCTAGACAACATGAAGCCTATATTTATATTTCATAACTTTAGAGCTTCCAATCGATCTCTGGTTTCTGGTGGCTAAGCTTCTTCCTCCCTCCCTCCTAAGCCTATTCTTTTTGTATACCTGTAGTTCTCTCAAGTCTATTTTTTAGAATCTTGTAGAAAGGTTCATACATGTCTTTTCCTCCTTTATACCCGTATTTTCTTAATTCTCTGCCAAGCTCATCAATGGTTTTTAATATCAATCCTATTTCATTTTGCATATTTAGAATCGTGTAATCCCTTTTGATTCCAAATAGATTAATAAAAGGGCTTGCTTCCATCAACAAATGAGAGTCATTAATCGAAAATGTATGTATAGAATTAAGAAAGGATGATAACTCCATTTGAATATCAGCAACCTTGGAAAAAACATTTGAGTATAGCTTTCCTAAACGCACTTTATCTCGAATCATCATCGGCCACAAAATCGTACTTAAATGAATTATGATATCAACCAGTACAGAAAATATACGCATAGAGTTATATATCAAAAAGGCAGTCGCGTAGTTTGATACATCACTATATACAGATTCTAGTCGGTGTAATGTGTTCTTTATATTCTTGAATCCTTGATTTGACTGTATTATCTCTTCGAGTTTGACATAATGCTTTGCCACCATATCGCACTCATGAAGGATGACGCGAGAGTAGTCATTTTTTGTCCATTTTGATGACTGTGTCTGGGTGATTCCTAAAGCGGGAGAATTTCGAGTAAAGTCTCTTTCTCTTATTATTTTCTTAGATGCTTTTAATAACTGTATATATGCTCTTTTGAAATTTTCTAGACATTCAGGAACTGATACTAGCGGATTATTTTTATCAACAAACAGCTTTGTATCTCGCTTATTTTTATGTTCTACAATTATTTGGCCTTCGTTAATTAATTTAGGTAGATATTTAAAAAATGTATTACGTGATAGTTTATCTCTGAGAGCATCATAAGCCTCTTCTTTTGAGCATCCTTGATGTAATGCAATATGATCAACAATTTCTTGACGGCATTGTGATTCAGTTAATATAGTCAATAATTAGGCTATACTAATACACATACTTATACTTATGTTTACACAACTGCTTAGAGTATCTCATGGAAACATATAGCACCATACTAGTAAAAAGTACAACCAGAGAGAGTCTGAAAGACATTGGTAAGAAAGGTCAAACGTACGACGAAATAATATATAAACTACTTAAGCAACATGATGATTCCTTTGAAAGTAAGTCGAAGAGCTCGCAATTAGACGAATCTAGCAATTTATAGGATGTTGATGCCACACATGAGCTACAAAACGTTACCCTTAAAGATTCATAAAGAAGATGTTTGTGAAGCCCTTAACTGTACTGCGACTGCGACAAAATGGATTTCAGTACAGGCGGGTCAGCACGGAACGGTTTGCCTACACTTATGCAAAGACTGTGTTCCCAAGTTTAAAGAGGAAGTAAAGATATGAACGAGAAGACAAGATACGATCAAGTGTTGCAAAAACTAAGGCGAGAATGTGGCATGTTGATACAGAAGTACTCTGCTAAACTGCATAAAGCTTCTCATGAGGATCAACCCGATGAAAAATTGTCGCACATGTATGTGGTTATAAAAATGCAAGAAGACTGTAGCCGCGTCTGTACCGAAGCTACGCATGGTATTACCTTTAGTGGAGATGATGAAGAGGAGGTTATAGCAGAGATACTCGAATACAATTACGACGAAAGAGATATTGAACATATGATCAAGGTAGAAGGCACCAACCTCTTCTCACACTTGCAAATGTTGAATCAAAATTGTATCAAGCGTTCAGACCCCGAATGGTCCCAATTCGATATACCACAATTACTACAGAACAGAAAAGTTAATCCTGGTCCAGTGGGAGGCAAGCGGACTCAGTTCTGCAAGAACTGCGGTGAACAGATATACGTTTCGAAGGAATAGGGACGGTACCTGGTCAAGCTAATCACGCTAACATCTCTAACGCTGAGGCGATACGGGGAATGGAAATTAGTGGTATTAAGAACAAGATCTTGAAGAAAGAAACAAACGGAACTGTGAGCGGAGACTATTTTGAAAACAAACTTGACACCTGCAGAGATGTCGCTGAAAATATACCGATAGACAATCACCGAAATATACCATCAGATGTATTGGGACAGTGTGACGGTAATCACTACAACAACCCCATACCACACCGACGCTATACCAAATCAAAATGTATACAGAATTTAGCTATTAATAAATACAGACAGAACGGTCAAGGCATTTGCTTCAAGGATTTGCTTTCAAATGGCCTAGCAAAACACAAACAACAGGCTCAAGCTACGCTAAAACATTGCCTTAGATCTAATATTCTTTTCACCCCATACAACCGCAAACCCCAGCAATATTATCCCACTTGTCTCAAGTCCGAAATCTTGAATAGGATTATACCAGTAAGGGCCATAGGGGTAGGGCTCTCTAGACCACCCCTTTTCCAAGATAAGCTCTTGGATAAAAGATCTATTGGTTCCAACCATGGTCTAGATCCAGCGATCATTCAGACTTTGGAGGGGTACGTGCTGCCATTGTTGCCTAAGGTTCCATTGCACATACACAAAATGCATTTCAAGGTAAGGATTCAGCCTGAGTACTACCAAGAGATTGTCCTTCCTGTGGATCCATGTAACAAGGGGAAGGAGCATGAAGAGCTTATTGGTCGGACTCTTGTTAGGTATCGCTTTTATGCAAATGGGACGGTCGTCGTATCGACAGAGAGCAGCACTAATCCCTTCCCCTTGGCAACTGAATTTGACCTTAACAACTTCATGGCGTTTCTTGTCCAGGTAAGAGATAGACTAGTTCTCTTTATTGCAGACAAGCATGAGAGAATTGTTCCCAACATAATGGACTGGGAGCTCACCCAATGCGACCTCAACAGGGACGTTCATATAGAAAGATGGATGCTGCAGCCCATAGGCCTGAGTATCCAAGTCAGGCACCTGTCCCATCTGTTCCGTATTTACATCAAGACCAAAGGAGTGGACACAGTGTGCAGAGTCGAGGAGTCTGTCACCCCCAAAGGCAAAAGTGTAGCTGAAGCTGTCAGCGAAGCCTTCAACCCTGTAAAAAGACTGGAAAAGCGGATTGCGCAGCTTGATAGAAAGATTGACAGTCTATTTTGCGGCACAGGTATTTTCGATAGTGAGATCTTGAAGCAGGTAAGAGCTGAAACAGATGTTCGATCTATAGATAAAGATGTTGACGTAGATGACAACTAAAGCTCTACCTTCAGCAAAATTAGCGAATCTAATTAAGGAAATCAATTATACATTTGGTCATGCGAAGGAGCTAATCTTAAAAGCCTATAATCTCGCAATTCAAGAAAATCGGACACCTGAAGAGGCCAAACAGCTCTTATTAGATAATATCACTGTGTTCAAAAAAACCCAAATCTATGCCTATCTACCACCAGAATGCAAAAACCCGATTAAACAGAAAGCAGGCTCAGTTAGTCACAAAGCGAAAGTAAGTGTTCCGAAGTCGGAACAGGACACCGAACCAGAGCATAGCGATCCCGACAATCATTCTAATTTGCAGCTAAATGAAGCTGGTAAATATCTTGCTAAACTACAAGCCGAAAATACAACTCTTAAAAGAGAGATCGAAAATATCTCAAATAATGTAATCCCTGAAGCCTTGATGAAAAAAGATAGACAAATTGGAGAATTGCAAAGAGAAAAAGTAGAGCTAATCAGGATTCATGCAGAAAAAGGAACTCCGTGGGAAAATAGGTATAATCAACTGCATCAAGAGTTTGATACTCTAAGAAATAACGTCATAAAAGGAAATGCTCAGATCGAAATCGGTTCCGAGCTTATACCAGTCAAGATTGAGTACAACTTCAGGACCAACCAATTTTCAGCAAAGATTGCACAAGAAGTAATTGAACGGCTACTAGCTGCGCTAAAGCGTAGGTAGATGATGGAAGCTTAGATCAAATTCTTTAGTTTAGAATGATTGAATAACTGGGCATTACCATGATACAGTAACGAGGCAAGTGTAACACACCTGTAACAAGCTAATACAATTTTGGTTGATCTCATAAAAGATAATATTATCAAGAAGACCCCAGATGTAGTAAAGTCAAAATACCCTGGTGGATTTTTTCTAGATAATGCTACAGGTGTAGTCTTTGTTTCTAGTAATTCCCCTCAATATGTTTCAGGTCAGATTCGAATCCGTGGTAGAAAGAATGGTCAGTATCCGTTTGGCTACAAAGAAATATTGGAAGAAATTTTTGGTAAGTGCAGCTCATGTGGAGAAGAGATAGAGGTTTGTTCTGGCTGGGTTAAGAAAAAGCCCAACTTAATGACAGTTGACATAAACCCAGACAGAGATCCTATTCATATTGGAGATGGTCAATCTCTGCCGGTTGATTGGACCAACCGATTTGAAAGATGGTATTGTGATCCTCCATATAATAAACGGACTGCAGAGAAGATGTATGGAACCCAGTTACCATCGTGGACAAAATTGTTGACCGAAGGTGCTAGAGTAACAAAGCCCGGAGGGTTGTTATTCTTACTCTTGGGAGACGTAAATTTGCAATGGCATCCACAAGGAACAACTCGGATTGGCTGGCTTGTTCTAAGTATTATTCCAAATCAAGAAGCAAGGGCGATCCACGTATATTTAAAAAATACTGATGCAATAACGGAGAGATTAATCCAGAAGGAAACACAATATCATATCCGGAATCTAAACTCTTACCTCTAATAGTCAGCTGAGTGTACGCGAGAACCGTAGATATGAAGATCTTCTGAAAGGTCAGTTTAAACTAACAAATGTATATCGTGTGGAACTTAAAAATGACGCAAACGATATTTCAGCCAGAATAGCCGATTTTACTAAAGAGACTATAACTCAATTAATAGCAAAAGGTGAAGATGATGCAAAGGAGATATTTAATTAACAAACAAGGAATGCGTCGTGATAGCCAGCTATAGTAATTATAATCTAGTATGCTGGATTACTTGATAATGCGAAAATTGATTATGTAGAGAAGTAATCGTATTTTTTGTTCCTCTCCTTCTCTAGGTTCTGACGATGGATATTAATCTCTCATAAGCAAAATGCAGTCCAAGTGATAAGGAGAGGGTAAGAAATTTCATTGAAAAAAAGTCGTGATTACCGGTTTGCAATTCAAGTAATGAACGGTTGGTTCAAAAAGATATGCCTCGTGCCGATCAGAAATATCATGAGGATATTATGGATACTTGCTTTTACTGAATATGCTATTCCTGACACGTTAAACATCATAGAGAAGACCTGAGAAGAAGCTGATAAGAAATAATTTTAACAAATGGAAATAAGTGTTAGTGACTAAGCCTTCCTACCTGCTG
Source organism: Nitrososphaerales archaeon TH526 (assembly GCA_014523665.1). Taxonomy (GTDB): domain Archaea; phylum Thermoproteota; class Nitrososphaeria; order Nitrososphaerales; family Nitrososphaeraceae; genus TH5896. The sequence continues at coordinate 1,994 of JAATVR010000618.1, read as the reverse complement.
GCTGGGTCCAATCTAGTATTTGTCGAATTTAGACCCTTTTTGTATTTCGAATGATAAGTAATATAGCAATATTCACATCATCCACATGATCATGAAAAAGTTTATTCAAATTGGATATGCATAAAAGCAATTAATGATAATATTTCGAGCGTAGAAGTGGAGCATGCCGATCATTCGCAACAGGAAAAATGGAATTATTGAACCTAGAAATGGAACAGCGTAGATATCGGCAGGAGCAGATACGTTGGAGAAGAGACAAGGTTCAGGAACTTAGCAGTAAAGAATATAATCAAAGAGAGATAGCAAGTTATCTGAAGATAGGCATAGGCACTGTAAATAGAGATTTAATGTATCTTAGACAGCAAGTCAAAGAAAACATCAAGAAGTATGTTGATGAAACACTTCCTGAAGAGTACAATAAGTGCCTAGTTGGATTAAATAGCATACTGAAAGAGGCGTGGAGCGTTTCACAACAAGCAAATGATAGTAGAATTGAGAAGATAAAGGCATTGATGTTAGCAAAAGAATGTTATGCAATGAAATTAGAATTACTTACCAATGCTACGGTAGTAAATGATGCCATGAGATTTGTATCTTCTCATACAGTGGCAGCAAAAACAGAAAAATATAATGCCCAATACCATGTTACTCTGGATAAGGATGGAGTAAATGACATTCAAAGAGCTTATGAAGGTCATAATAGGCAGCAGCCAACCACATGGACTGCATCAACAAACAATACTATTTTCTAACACACTAACGAATAAGCCATTCTGGATATGGAATATTGAACAACATAAAAAAACAGACATTATAACAAACGGTTTTTGTTGCTTCAATCATATTATTGGACTACCTATGAAAACTGGTCAAGATCAGCCATTATTTGATTATGAGAGAATGTTGTTTGATATCCTGCATCAACTTAAGCATGTCTGGATAAAGAAAGCTACTGGACTTGGCATCACAGAGTTCATGCTTCGATATATGGCTTGGCTTTGTTTGAGAAATAATGATTAAATAGCACACAGATGTGTATTGTAACCGGCCCGAGAATAGATCTCGCAATCACACTAATAGACAGAATAAAGAAATTATTTACCAATAGCCAAGTTTCCTTTGATAGCAAGGAAACAGTTGTTGAGCTAAATGGAGTCCATATCGAAGCCTACTCATCACTTGGCTGCGATGCGTGGTTTACCAGTTGTATCCTTTATCCTGTTAGATGAGGCAGACTTCTTCCCACCAGGACAGCAACAGGATGCTAGAGATGTGTCTGAGAGGTACATCGCCAAAAGTAATCCTTGGATCGTCATGGTGTCAACACCGAATGCCCCAGACGGTCTCTTTGAAAAGATAGAAAGAGAACAAGAAGACACTTGCCTCTACAAACGCCTATTCTTAGACTACACGTACGGACTTGACAAGATATACACGAGAGAAGAGATAGAGAAAGCAAAGAGATCTCCTTCTTTCGAACGAGAATACAACCTCAAATACTTGGGTAAGGTTGGCAACGTCTTCCACACGCAAGATATAGAAGCAGCGATATGCACGCAGCAAGAAGGTCAGGAAATGATGGACTGGTCCACTAGCATGATGATAGGAAGAAGTATGGGAATTGATGTGGCATGGGGAGAGACGTCAAAGTTTGCAATTGTTATTACTCAACACAGAAACAGAAAGGTAGAAGTATTCTACGCTGAAAGTTTTGAGAAGCCACAGATGAACTACATTATCAATCATATCATGCAACTTACACAGACACCACTGTACGAAAATATACGTGGATGGTGCAAATCCGGAAGTGATAAGAGAGTTGAAGGCAAGGATAGGAGAGTACCATGACTACTACGGCAGGTTAACAGAAGATCAGATCTGGGCCTTACGCAGCAGCAACAGTTGGCAGATAATACCTGTCAACTTCCAGAAGAGGCATAGAGAGATGTTGCAGTGGTGTTATACGTTAATGTCAAAAAGATTAATCAGAATTC
>JAATVR010000617.1 GCA_014523665.1 Nitrososphaerales archaeon TH526 | reverse complement strand
CATAAATGATAGCAAGATGGCAGGAAACGCAACACATGCAGGTAAATAAGCAATGGCAATTATGAATGGCGATACCAAACAAGTAGTACACAGAAAACAATGTTTCATGCGTGGCAGAATAAGTACCTGCCCATTGAGAATGAAAGAACCTTGGGCATTTGTCTCCAGCATCCTATGGCAAGAATATGGAGGTATGGTCATCTGTGCAAAGTGCTTTGTAGGCACAAGGGCAGGCTTAGTAAGGAGAGAGAATGTGATGATGAATAATCCATCAAGTAACCCTAATGAAAAAAAATGCGAGTACTGTGAATCAGACAAAACATACACTGCTGTTACAAAGGGACAAACACCATATTCAAAATGGAATAACAATCCCTTCAAAGAAGGTAGTTGGATATGTGGAAGATGTTACAGACACCCTCTGTACCGAAAGGACCTTCCTCCAATTCATGTTCGCAGAAGTATTCGTATAGCCAGAATAGCAAAGCGAATTCATCATAACTGTGGTGGCAAGACAACTACTCAAAAAAGCAAGACCTCTTCTAGTATCTGTCAATTATGGCATATACAAATGGTTATGTGGTAAGTGTTATGCCAAAAATGAAAACGGGAAGTCGATAAGATTAACTGCAGAAGAGGTATGGGGAAAGACAGATTTTGAAAATCAAGCAATGCAGGATTTGTCTAGTTAAAACTGGTCCACATAATGTTAGAAATAGGACTGAACTACAATATCATATATGTAATGTATGCGAGGATATGGAAGATAAACGACGTAGGAAGGAACTTAAAATAAATGTGCTAAACCATTATGGAGGAAAATGTGTGTGTTGTGGAACAACAACAATGGAATTTTTGAGTATGGATCATATCAATGGTGACGGAAGTATTGATAGAAAATTGGGTATGGCGGATCATATATGGAATTGGATTAAGAAGAACAATTATCCTGAAAGTCTTCAAATATTATGTTTTAATTGTAACATGGCAAAGGCCCATAATGGATATTGTCCACATGAGATGTATTATCATTTACGTCGTCGTCGTAGTGGGAGTGGTGGACCTACAAACTAGTCATAATAGTTTCAAAAGTCTATTAATAGATGAACATGATGATTTGGTTATAGAGCGTTGTCCATATTGCAATGAACACATCAAAGAGATTAAGAAGTAGTTCGTTACTAATTCAAGAAGAACAACCTGATTCTACTTTACAGTTTAAAGAGAAAGTTTCATTCGATCAAGCAAATAATTAGTAATGCTTAATGCTAGAGTGAGCGAGTCAGGGTGCATTAGAAATTGTTGAGGTGCAGAATATTTTGTCTTTGAGTGCAGTGATTTGCTTGAAATATCAAAAAGAACATCGAACAGGGTAAATAGTTGATTAACTATTTCACCAGCGGCTTTTTGTGCACCACCACCATGCAAGAGACAGAATAGAAGCAATGCGCTTTTTAAGACTGTTGTTCGTAGACCAGTACAGTCTATTCTTGTATGGACCTTCTCAATTTCTAACTAGAGATATTAGTGGTAGTAATTTTGTTGATACTCGTAGTTCGTTCGGCGTAAGGAAGACAAACTATGAGTGAGAGTAGCGAAGGATGATTCTAACTCAGTATTCTGATTTCTAGATTTTGTCTACTAATTCCTACTAAAATAGACCAGGTATGACTTTTAATACGTATGTTGACTGCTGGTGATTTCAGCGACCTCCTCTTCGCTGTGTAGAATGTATTTCTGCGAGCTGCGAAATACAAATAATTAGTATTACATGAATGATTGAGGTGACGGCGGTTTGTTTTATGTATTTGCTTGTCCTCCGATAGATGCATCTTTTGCTTCTAAGAGCACGTTGAGTCTACCCATATATGTTCCAGTAATATGTATGAGTTGTAAACCTATTTTATCCAGTTCATTTATGAAATGTCGATTCATGAATTTTGTCTTAAGTTTAAGGCGGCTTGGATCTGCATCTTGTTCTAGGCTTTTTATATCGATTCCTATCAATTCGATTTTTTTGCGCCATGCATTTATATCTTGGGGAGAAATGTCCATGTGTCTTTATAGAGGGTATATTATAAATTATATTCTCAGATTTCTCCTTAATCCTTAATTCATGGGACTCCATGAAGAAATGCTCATGGGACTCCATAGGCCCACAAGGATTAACTAGTCCTCAAGGATTAACTGGACAGTAGGGAGACACAGGAAGTCATTAAAGTTAATGTAAGTAATACTTTACCTGACGCTACGCATTTCTAATAATTTGATGCAATCTCTTTACTGAAAATTTCTATTTGTTCGTTAAAGTCACATATCGGCCAAAAATGAATGCGCTTGACTCCGACGTTGCAAGTGTAACTATCTGTTATACAATGATCAACTGACTAATGGAAATCAAATAGTAGGAGCCATTTTACTTAATCAATTCAAGTTTGGGTTATATAACTCCGTGTCAGGATGAAATGCGACCCACTCAAACCAAAATCCTTCTTCAAAATTCCATTCGCTTCCTTTATGCATATCTACAATTGTATTATTTTGATGATTATATTTGAACTGTAGAATGTTTCCGTCAACAACAGGATCAAATGCTCTTACCATAAATAGGATTGTCGTCAATCAAAGTTCAATCGTCGTTACTCTCAGATTTGGTTATTTGTAATACAGGAGAAAAGGAATTGCAAGATCTATCATTTCTGGTGACGAAAAATCGCTATAATCGCAACCGCATAAAATCACCAGGCCTATTTGTTCCCTGGGATTAAACCCTATTATGCTGGTATATCCGTCTATCGAACCAGTATGCCACATAACCTCTTTCCCAAAATCCGTTGTTACTGTCCACCCCAAACTTATGTAGTCTTTAAGCGATTTATGGCCAGAAGATTCTCCAAACGAATGTCTTATTAGGTGGGTTTCCTGCATTGCATCTTTAATTTTAGTTTGTATTAATCCCATGTTTGCTGACAGATACTTTAGCAAGTCATTGGTTGTAGAATACATGGCGCCGGCTGACTGAATAGCTTCCGGTATAAACTCCAGATTGACTTCTTTGCCTGCGATATGGCCTTTAGCAAATCTGGATTTGATATCTTCAGGAACTGATATTCCTGATGCATTCATACGCATACCAGTACTATCCATGGCAAGAACATCAAGAATTCTATCCTTCACGAGTTGGTCAAATGTAACACCGGCCCTTAGGGATAAAATATGACCTAAAAGACCCATCCCTATGTCAGAGTAATCTGCTTTAATCCCGGGTTCATTTGATAGAGTTGTATTTGAAATAAAGTCATAGACCTGTTGAGTGGTATAACTGTGGTTTCTAATCCAGCCCACTGGGAAATCCGGCAAACCT
>JAATVR010000616.1 GCA_014523665.1 Nitrososphaerales archaeon TH526 | reverse complement strand
GCAGGGAAAATATACTTGTCCAGCTATGCACACTCTATAGGCGCCTCTGGAACAACATTCTTCGATGATGCAGCGACTGAATTCTTTGCTCCCCACGCGGCTAATAAGAGTACTATGATCGCCGTGGGAGTAGGAGTTCCTAGTTATAAGGCACGACCTGGGACAGTGTTACCTGTAAGATTAACTAAAGAGCAATTGGTGAATTTGCATATTTAATGTCACAACAACAATAACTACTATATACTACAATTTCATTGATCGGTAACAATGTTTTGAACTCGGAAATCCAATCATTGCACTTCAGAATTAGGTTGCCAAGATAACATAAGTATTTTACACCTGTGTATTCTATAATTATGGGATTTGGGATGACAGATGTGAAAATTAGAGAGTTAGATTGGTATTTACGAGATCATCTCTTTAGGCAGTCAAATAATGGAAGACAAGAATTTGAACAAAGAATGCTTCCATCAGAAATGATCAAAACGTATCTAAGGTACAGAAATGACGATATTGATCAGATTTCTCTATTAGTAGATATTGTCGTTGGCAATCTCCTCCATCAACACGTCATAAATAAGAAGGATGGTGATTCGTTCGAGGTACGTGGCACTCTGAGGCGTCTGCAATGCTCCAAATGTTACTATGTATCGTATCTTGGTGAAGCAGAGGAAGCAGCTTGTTTGAGGTGTAACTCAAGATCGCTAGAGGAATTTCCTAAGAAAAGGATAAAGAATTCTGATTGATAACCTCTACATATTATTGATAAGCGTAATGTATCTCTCAGTTGATATAGGTTCATATTCAAGCCGTGACGCAAACATATACATATACAGGTTCATCATCATTCAATTAGCTTTTGCTAGCTTCACAGGTAATTTGTTGAAATCTGGAATTATACCCACCCGCCTGATAGTCGAAAGGCGTCTTATCATTAAGTCAACTGAGTACAGGTAGTAAAGCACCATAAATGATTTTGAATTTTTGGATTAATGTACCTATTTCCACTGTCGGCCAACGCGCAGGTTCTAGAAATATCAGGAACAACAATGGACAGATGCTGTGTGGGTTTCTTCAAATTTCAAACTCAAATCTAACTCCAAATAGAATTTACCCTTCCGTTCATGGATTCTATCCTGATTGAGAAGTATCGGTTCGAACGGCCCATTAATTTCATTTTTCTAGAAAGAAACATTCAAACCAGCCACTAGCTCGTCTGGCAACTTCTTCGAGTGCACCCTCCTCTTCAAATAGGTGTGTTGCATTAGGGATTAGGATAAGCTTCTTCTTTTTTTCGATCCGTGTAAGCAGGTTTAGCGCATTTTGATTAAGCTCAATTACTGTTTTATCATTTTCTCCTACTATCAACAATGTTGGGGCTTCAATTTGATCCAAAACCTCTTTACCTGCCAAGTCAGGCCTGCCACCGCGTGATACGATTACATCAATTACATTTGGCCGAGCCGCAGCCGCGACTAATGCAGCTGCAGCTCCGGTGCTAGCACCAAAATATCCAATTTTCAAATTTTTCAATTCGGGATCTTGTAAAATCCAATCGGTGCAAGAAATTAGTCTCTGAGCAAGTAGTGCAATATTGAATCTATGTTCCCTTGTAAGGTTATCCACAGTTTCTTCCTTTGGAGTAAGCAGGTCAACTACTAGTGTAGCGATACCAACATTATTCAGCACTTGTGAAACATATTTGCTTCTTGGACTATGTCTACTGCTTCCACTTCCATGAGCAAAAATAACAATTCCTTTCATAGAGGTACCGGAATTAGGGAGAATTAGGTTACCTTCAATCATATTCTGTTCGTTAACATCTATTTTTACTACGCTATTACGAGAATGAGAATGATTATACTCTTCCAATGTTAGTCGGCCACATTTTTTATTGCCCAATCCATTTATATACTAACTCAAAATAATGGCCTAGTAGAGGTCAATTTATGAGATGCTATTATTTAAGTTCCCCCATCCTAATACCGGTTTGAGAGTTAAAGAAATGTAGTTTCTCATGTGATATTCCTATTAACACATGTTGGCCAACTGAAAAACTTTGGTGTGTATCAGTCATCGTACTACTGGTAAGTACTTTCATACTATTCTTACCTATATTCACTTCCAAAACTGTCTCATCACCTAACATTTCAACAAATGACAAGACACACTCCATAGTCAGATCTGAATGTAGTCGATCACTTCCAATAGTGATATCGCGTGGTCTGATCCCAAGAGTCACTTTCACACGTGTCTGTTCCTTTCTGTACAATCGATCGAAATCATTTCTTAAGGCATCGGATTCTGATTTTATCAAACTGCCTGAAATTTCAATAACCAAATGAGAATTGTTACGACTAACTTCACATTCGAGAAAATTCATTGGAGGGCTTCCTATAAATCCTGCCACAAACGTATTTGACGGTTCAGAGTATACTTGTTGTGGTGTGCCTACTTGCTGGATTAACCCGTGTTCCATGATGGCAATTCTATCGGCCATACTCATTGCCTCGATCTGATCGTGTGTGATGTAAATCGTGGTGATCCCCACTTTCCTTTGCAGTTTTTTTATTTCGGTTCTCATGTAAGCACGCATTTTTGCATCAAGGTTGCTGAGAGGCTCGTCCATTAGGAAAACCTTGGGTTCGCGAACCAATGCTCTTCCCAATGCAACTCTCTGCATCTGTCCTCCGCTAAGCTCCTTCGGCTTTCGATCGATCAATTGTGAGATTTCTAGGAGTTTGGAAATCTTTTCTACTTTTTCCTGTATATTTCTTTTAGTTTCTTTTCTCATCTTCAAAGGAAATGCTATGTTGTCATATACTGACATATGGGGGTAGAGAGCATAGTTTTGAAATACCATAGCAATATCTCTGTCTCTTGGGGGTAAACCGTTGACCAATTGATCTCCTATGTGAATGGTTCCGCTGCTTGGATCGCTCAGGCCCGCTATACATCTGACTGCGGTAGTCTTTCCACATCCAGAAGGGCCAAGTAGAACCATAAATTCACCTGGATCAACCTCTAATGAAAAGTTATCAAGAGCATTAACCTTTCCGTAATTCTTGGTTAAATTTTCAATCCTTACGCTAGTGGACATGGATATACGCGTTCGCCCTTTCCAGGACGGTACTGATTAAGTATCACACTTATTAGTATTTGATTGATGGTTACGCATGAAATTATAGATTCGATCATCGAAGGATTTTCGTAGGTGAAAAGACCTGTATGTAAGGGCTTATTCACACCCTCTCTGACCTCTGCAATCTTGTGTGTGTGAAGGCAATATACACATTCAGATCTATGGTGCTCAATTTCGCTATTCCTATTCTAGATCCCTTCATGCAGTCTTGTACTTATTCCTAGGACTCGACTAACTGACTAAATTTGAATTTCCATGATGATTTAAGTATTTTGTTCCACAATTCATTAGGAAACATAATATTCAAATTTGTTGCATTAAGATCCTATTTGTATTGATAAGAAAACATGTAATAAACTCTGAATTTACGAAGACTAGAGCGAATAAATCAGGGGAATATTTATTCAGAATAATCATATTCGGTTAAGAATCATTCATTTGACAACAACATTTAAAAAGATGAGACGTCTTTTTTGTTTCTAATGAATATTTTATACATAAATAAGAAAATGGTGTTTATACTTAGTTCGGCCTTCTTAATTAGCGTAATTTTTACAGGATTAATTAGTTCCTTGGAAGCTCAGAAGGAACAAGTGACTCTAACGGCCATAGTGGCTGAGCCGAAGGAGAGGTGGGACCTTTTGTTTGACAATGCTACAAAGAAACTTAATGAAAATCATCCTGATAAGGATATCAAGATAGATTATAGGGTCCTCCCTTACGATGCAACACGCACACAGATCCTCACTTCGATGGCTGGAAGAACACCGATTGACCTGATTTCTGTAGACCAAATATGGTTAGGGGAATTTGCTGAAGGAGGCTTTTTGACCGATCTTACAAAAAATGCGACTTCTTGGGGAAGAGAGGGTGACTGGTACCCTGTCAACTGGGAAGGAGGTAAGTACGAGGACAAGATCTATGGAATATGGGCTTGGACCGACGTACGAGCTTTATGGTACTGGAAAGATCTTTTGAATGACGCTGGTGTGGATCCAAGCACTCTTGAGACTTGGGATGGATATCTATCAGCTGCCCAGAAACTTAACGATGCCCTAGGCAAACAGGGAATTCAAGGTGCGCATCTAGTTGGCGCAAGTCACTCCCCAGACATGTGGTATCCCTACCTATGGATGTTAGGAGGAGACATACTGGAGCAAAGAAGTGGACATCCCACTAAAGGAACCTACTGGTTCCCAGCCTACAACAGTACTGAGGGGGTAAAGGCACTGGAGTTCATTAAGAGACAGGTAGACGCGGGTATCAAGCCACAAGTCAATCATTTTTGGGGTCAAGAGTTTGCAGATAAGAAGTTTGCTGTGATGTTAGAAGGTTCGTGGCTACTGGGCACTTTCCCTCGTGAACAATGGGCTGGTCTCAACCAAAGTGTTGGTATGATACCAATGTTTCCAGTCCCAAATGAAGGGAATAAATCTGCTACCATGATGGGTGGATGGATTCTAAGTATACCTGAAACATCTCAGAATAAGCAGCTCTCGTGGGAATTGCTCACACTTTTAGTAGATCCCGAAATCCTTACTCCTATGCTCGAGAAGGAAGGTTACTTACCTACCCAGAAGCCCATTGCAGAAGGACCCTATTCCCAAAGCCTTAATGCTACAATACCATACTACTCAGATATGATTTCCATGATCCCAACAGGCCATAGCAGACCAAACATTCCAGAATATCCACAGATAGCTGATAACATACGCGAAGCAATAGATGGGGTTTACTTTGGCGGCAAGGATCCAAATCAGGCACTACAGGATAGCGCCATCAAATCAGCAAAAGTCCTCGGTTGGTAAGGGGTATCCCCTTTCAAGCTGCTTATAACAATCACTGGATCTTGGCTATCTCAAGAAAAGGGTACAGGTAAAATGGTGTAGCACCAGAAAACAAATATTTTTGAATGTCAAACATGGCTCAGATCTCCAAGTTACAGCCATATCTTTTTCTCGCTCCATCGTTTGCGATACTTCTTGTATTCCTTATTTTTCCATTATCCTGGAATATTTACATCGCGCTGCATGATGTAAGTCTTACCACAATTCTCAAGGAATGGGAATACGTAGGGCTTGAAAACTTCGTTACTCTTTTTAATGATTCTAATTTCTATACATCACTGAAAGTAACATTAATGTTTGTTGGAGGGTCTGTTGCTTTGCAATTTGGTGTTGGGATGTTGATGGCAATTGTCTTGAATCAACAGATTCGTGGTTCAGGTGTATATAGAGCTATCCTAATTATACCATGGACAATATCCGCGGTTATAGCTGCATTCTCCTTCAAATTCATTCTTGATGATAATTTCGGTATACTCAATTATATTCTAAACCAATTGGGCTTTGAATCAGTTGGATGGCTTTCTGATCCCAATATCGTAATATGGTCACTCGTGATCGCAAATATGTGGTATGGCACGCCGTTTACTCTGTTGTTTCTAACTGCCGGATTACTATCCATAAATCCTTCCTTATATGAGGCGGCTCGAATAGACGGAGCATCTAAAATGCGCTCTCTTTTTCATATTACACTACCATTATTGAAGCCGTTTATGATAATTAATCTCATTCTAATTACTATGTGGTCAGTAAATCTCTTTGATATACAATTGATAATGACCGGTGGAGGACCTCTATTTTCAAGTACCACTGCATCACTATATATGTACAGACAGGCGTTTGAATTTGGATTATTGTCTAAAGGCGCTGCTGCAGGTATAATCTTGATCTTGATCAATTTAACGGTAGCAGTCGTTTATGTAAAATTTCTAAGGAAATAATACGGAGAAGCCCAGAAATGAAACAAGACAAAAGCAAAAACGAGATTCACAAGTTTACTCGCTTTTTTAGATCAAGGGACAAAACTAACTACGAAGAAACCAAGTCAAGTCTAGTTGAGAGATTGATACTTTATGGCCTAATCGCTATTTTTCTTTTTATTACTTTTTCTCCAATAGTTTGGATATTTTCGACTTCCTTGAAGCAAAATCAAGAAGCAATGAGTTTTCCCCCCAAACTAATTCCCGAGGACCCTACTCTGGAGAATTTTATTTTCGTTCTGACTGATCCCACTCTAGTTCAGAGTTTATCAAATAGCTTTATTGTAAGCATTGGAAGTACACTCTTAAGTGTGACCGTCAGTGCACTAGGGGGCTATGCATTTGCACGATTTGAATTTAAGGGCAAAAACATAATCATAAGTATTATTCTAGGGCTCTTTATGATTCCTGTTGTTATTAACATAGTACCTCTTTATATAATGTTGGCAGATTTAGGCTTGTTAAATTCCTTATTTGCATTAATGTTAACTTTTCAAATACTTATTATTCCTCTGAATATACTGTTGCTAAAGAGCTATTTTGAAACTATACCAAAAGATCTTGAGGAGAGCGCTCTTCTAGACGGTTGCACAAGGTTAGGCGTATTGCGTAGAATTACTATCCCTCTATCTATGCCTGGATTTGCTATCGCAGCTGTTCTTTCATTTAGATTTGCATGGAACGAATTCATCTTAGCTGTGGTGCTTGCAAATCATCCTGATTCGACGGTATTTCAGGTCGCATTGTACCAATTTATTTCATTATATAGGATAGACTGGGGATACCTAAGTGCTGGAATAACTATTGCTATAATCCCAGTGCTTGTGTTAATGCTAAGTTTTCAGAAAAATATGGTCAGGGGACTAACATTGGGAGCAATTAGAGGTTGATTGATTGTATATGTATATAGTCCCTTTTACAGAACATTGATGCAGATGTATGTATGTTCCTTAGTAATTATGCTACCATCAATATATCTGAGCTACGTCTAGGCATCGGCATCTGTAGGATTGTGTTACAATTTAATACCTCAGATCAGCATACCTCGTAGATCTAAGTACTTGGTATGTACTTTCTAGATCCTCAGCCTGCATTTGGTGATATATTGAAAAAAAATAATCATTGGTGCTAAATTGATTGGTAGATACTAAGGTAAGATAAGAAGAAGAATCTGTTTATCAGTGCATTCAGTATTCAGTTTCTCCAGAAATGCAATACTTGAGTGAACTTGATGGATCTTGCCACGATCTACAAATCGTTATCACAACCTTCGTTAGCTCATGTATCCATGACTGTTAATTTCATGCCTTTTTCCCCTTTTACTTTCGAGGGTTCTTATTTTGTTTTTTTGCTTTTTCCTGCTTCCTCGAGGTTCGTTCTAGTTTTTGTCCTTCTCTTCGTAATCCTATTCCTTCTTTTCTTCCGTTGTAGCCTTTATCTCTTCCTTCTCTTGCACTTGTACTTTTGCTAAAAAAGGACTCCATAGGGACTCCATCCAATGTTGATTCAATTTCTGGAAATGATCGAGGTACTGAGTGTATAGATTGTACATACTTTCATTGACTTTAACCAAATCCCGATATAGGTCATTCATTTTGCTAATGTTTCGTGAAGTTTCTTCGAATAACTCATTAAGTTTTTTCATTTTGTTGACATAGTCATTGTAGAATTCATTCATGCTCTCATAACTTTTTACATAATGGTTGTACATATCGGTCCAAGACATACACATTGCTCACCTGTACATCAACATAACGTCATCGGATTACTTATGGTTTGTGCCTTTGACTCTGCCTCAGTCAAAACCTAGACTATAAGAAGACTGAACCCACCGACGTCCCATCCTATTAACAGCGCTTGCAATTCAATCGAATTAAGCATAGATGTAAAATCAGGTGATCTACTCTTCTAGTCATGATATCAAGGGAAAGACTTAACAAAAATTTAAGTATGTACACTATACAGAAGTCCTAAAGCTTGGTTGTAAGCCCCGAAATTTTTCACATAATTGTCGAATACATAGTCCTCATCATAGAAATAATAGTTG
>JAATVR010000615.1 GCA_014523665.1 Nitrososphaerales archaeon TH526 | reverse complement strand
GGATGAATACAAGCCTATCATAAACTATATTGGCGACTATTCTATTAAACACGGACAAGTGTTGACACTCTATTCGGCATATTCTGATGATTTTGGAAATTCTGACGTTCCTGAAAAGCGATAATAATGCAAGTTTTCTCATTTCCAAGCACATATTTAAGCTTCTTTGTACATTTTTTATGAAGTGCATTCATAAACTCTAAAGGAGTGAGGTACCGAAAGGAAGAAAGGCCGCTCATAACACCCCCCCTGTTGGAGGAGTTGAAAAAATTATTTGAATATACAGACAGACGTATAAAGCTAAATCATAAAATTAGTGAAATTGCACTTTTGCGCTAGATTGGAGCATCGAGTAGGCGGTTTTATAAGGACATTTTTAGAACCTCTAACCCAACCTGCAGTGTACGGCGGCAAAAACATTCTTGACAGGAAGGAAGCTAGGTTGTGTTCGTAGAAAATCTCATCTACGAATGAAGTCATTTCTGTCGAGCTATACTGCATCTGATAGGAAACCACATTACTTATCCATTGAAATCCTTTTTTGCGCGAGAAAAAAATGGAAAGCCGTACGTATCGAATAAGTTTTCTGTTTCTCTATTGCGTTTGTATACTTGAAATCGCCTTCTTCTAATCATCTAGATTCATTGCAGGATGGATTTCTACATTGGTATCGAACTCCTGAAATAAAGGTTCTACAATTGCCTGAATCATAACTGAACTTGGTAAATCTAATATGAATACCCTAGTCCTGTTTCCATTAACTTCAGTAAAGTACGCGACCTCACAATTGAACTTCTTGGTAAAGTCCTCGATAGTCTTCAAAAAATTAGGATCTTTGACCATCTTGTTGCCGGCTATTGTTGGAATCATTGCTCTTAGAATTACTCTCATACTTATTCTCGAATTAGATCGGCCATGTATTGATAATCAAGTTTTTCTGTCTAGATTTTGCTGTATTCCTGAATAGAGTAATTAGTGTTTATGCGTGTGCACCATTTTAAAATTGACACTATTCTACTAGATTCTTCTAGCGTGCCACAGATTCAGAATGTCGCTGAGATAGGGAGCTAACGTTCTGGCGGAATCACTGAGGTATCAAATAAACCACAGATGCGTAAAACCCAACCGAAATCGCTTTAACCGCGGCATGTTTCTTGTTTAACCTCCATAGAAAATGTACATACTTGGATATAGATTCAAAATTAAATAAGATTTATTAGATTTAAGAGGCAGTTAGAAGATTCTTAATTCAAATATATCAAGTAGAAATGATTTCATTGAAATGAGAAACTCCAAATATTTTGGCCTCATAGCCGTAGCAGCGGTGGCAGTGATGCTCATCGGAGCAACAGCCTTTGCAACTGACAGCGCGTTTGCAGGGGGAAAAAAGAAATATGAGAAGAATCAGGCGCTTTCACAAGCAAATGATTGTGGAAACGGAAAACTTCCAATGTCCGTCTATTGCCAGAATTTGGCTGCCCAAATTCAAGGTGATGGAAACGCAATGAATATCATAGGTGCACAAGGTTAATTTCTCTAGACGCTGATCAGCCATTATGGTGCTGACCTCCACCTTTTTGTTTCACCTATTATAGTAACAGTACCTTTTAGAGGGTAATTTCCACGACTAATATAACGCCTGGAGATAATGGAAAATCATATCTTATTACAACTAGAATTTTTATTTTTTGTCCTTGAGGGGAAACGTTGAGGGTTGTATATGCGCTGTTATACGATCAATCATATAGTAAACATGTACAATAGTTTTAAGTGATGTAATGTATACATAAAGAATACGTACTCATGCATGTTTACCTTTAATAGGATTGGCGTAGGTAGAATCTTACTTGTGGTAAATGGAGGATTACAAAAATGAAAAAGTCTTTAGACATCCGTAATATTGCATACTATCTGGAAGGTAAACCAAAAAATGTCGTGCCATTATTTATCTCTCTTCTCGCACTATTTATAATATTAATGGTCAATATGAGCGAGATCAACGTCGGATATTCTCAGATTATGCCGACAAGTAGTAGCGATATCAAAAATAGCACTACGTCCAATCAGATGCAGACAGAAAATGTGACCTCAAATCAACCAGTAATCAAAAGTCAGCAGAATACTACCTCCAGTACAAGTATATCTGGCTCGTCACTAAATAATTCGTCACTAAATAATTCGTCACTAAATAATTCGTCACTAAATAATTCGTCACTAAATAATTCGTCATCGACCACAGCAACTAATTCAGAAAATGCAAGCAATGCGCAAAGCACTGTTCCTCAAGTCAAGATTACATCGCTAACCAAGGGTCAGAAGGTTCCTTTAGGCACATTGTCAATTAATGGCGTGTCTTCTGACAATCCATCTAGTATATGTGATGTTTATGTTTTACTGAATGGTATCAAACCATATCAGAGAGTCACTCCTATGGGACAAGGTGAT
>JAATVR010000614.1 GCA_014523665.1 Nitrososphaerales archaeon TH526 | reverse complement strand
CCCTTTGGAAAAGTATCGTCATTAATGAATCTCTCGTACATAAACCGGTACCCAAATTGCATTTGATCAGTTAGTAGACTTTCCCCTGCGGATGCGGGTAAGGGCATGGTTTTCGTAATTGCTCTAAGTATATCTTTATCAGTGACAATTCCTACCATGTTATTATGCTTACCACCGGTCACAGGGAGTCTACGTATATTTCTTAGTTGCATTGTCTCTATAGCGTCTTTCACAGAATTGGCTGTTGTAATGGTGATTAATGGTGTACTCATTAACTCAGATATCTTTGTTCTAAGTGATAACGCCCTGTCAGAACCCAGATATGATACCACGTCCCTTTCTGTGATAATCCCTACTGCCACATGTTCCTCGCTTTCAGGTTTTTCTGTGTTTGCTATATCATCGTTCCCTTCAAGTATAACGATGCTCCCGATTCCATGATCATGCATACTCTTGCATACCTCTCTAATTGTTTGATTTGAATAGGCGACTTTAACATTCTTACTCATTATGTTTGTTACAGACAAATCCTCAAATGTCATTGTTAGATGTCAATGAACGTTCGTGATTAAAGTATTTGTATGCTAGGTACTCTCTGCATTGCCAAGCATTGCAAATATTCCTGCCAAGCATCACAAATATACCTGTCGTGTGAAGATCGCTACAGTAAATCTCAGTGCAATGCAGTGCGGTCACACATCATCCCTCCTTATACTCTCTCTGGTAGAGTTGTGTAATATTTTTTATCCTAAATGTATGACACAAAGTCATATTCGACTACTCTTACTAGCTATAAGGCAACTCCAAAGTAAACTCCTGCAAATTCGTTACTATATCAGATAGGCTCATACCATAAGTTGTCCACACGATCAATGTTTGTTCATCACCAGTTCCACTCTGGCCTCCTCTCAAGTCTTTGAAGTTGTGAGTACTGTCAATTGCAAAGCCTCTATTATTTAAATCTGACGTGTATGTTTGAATGTCTTGAGAAGGCACCATTAATACTCCAACTGTATCAACAGTACCTAAAGCTGAAGAGGATGTTAATGATTCTGGCTGATTGATTACCGTTATTGTGCCATTCATTACAAAACTTGGATCATCTTCATTTACATCTTTTTCAAAATAGGTGTATGTCCCCGTATCATTAAAGGCCGAGGAGGTTATGGCTGTGTTGTATTCAAATTTACTACTTTCATATATTGGAGCAGCTGTTAAAGTATCGGTTTCAGCTGAGGATAATGAGTTACCTTGGACCACAGTTATTGTGCGTTCATGATCCACATCTCCGTTAAGCCACGTAACAGCAGTTCCGACATTTACAATGGCATTCTGAGGAAGATATGGTTGGTTTGCTAGTGGGTACTGATCACTGGGTTGGTTTGTTGATTCATGTGCTTCGTTGGGAATGAGAACCACAAGATTCTTCACGTTATTTCCCAGCACTAGCCTGTGAGCGTCAAATACATAAGACGCGTTAATATTGGGTCGTTGCAGCTGGTGCAGTTGCAGTTGCAGTTGTTTTTCGATAACCGTAATATCATTTGATAGTACAGTAGCAAATGACTGGTCATGCATACTAAAATGAACTGCGATGACAAACAGAACAGCAGTTATGGCAGTCAACTGCAGAATATGTATATAACTCAATTTGGGTTCCATCTTAGATTGTATACTGACTCACTTATCTTGACTACATAAAAGTTGAAGGTATGCAGTGCATTACATTGCGTAGTGACATAGTTGTGCACGTTGTGTCTGTCATACGTAAATTCTTAGAGAAATTTCACTTCTCATGAGTTGCTGTTCTAATGTAGGGTAGGGAAAATCGTTTTGAATCTGAGGCAAATGAAGAGCTAAGACGATTCACACTGCAAACTGAATGCAAGAGTAACTCAACGTTGTTGACCAGAAGCACCCACAATTTTATCATTGGTCTAAAAAGTACGCGAAATTCAACGAAATACACAAATAATTAATGAGCTAGATCAGCTCTATTGAGCATCAATAATACTGCTTAGTGGCGTTCTATTGTGAGGAACATCATTTTCTTCTCACCGATGTGTGGTTATCCACAGCCGACACGACGAATCCTGATCCATAAAGGAGACTCGCTAGGTCATGATCATTGCCAAAATAAAAGCCCTCCTCAGGGAATATTGCTTCGATTATCACTCCCGAGCCAGGCGGGATGGATACAAGATACATCAGGCTATCGATGTCACTGTGTCCTTGAACGCTATTAATTTCATAAGTAGAATTCGCAAAATTGTCAAGTTTCGTGTTCCTACTTGTAGGATGATGCAGTAGGGAAGGATAAATCACATCTATCATAGCTGCTGCAAAGTTAAAATTTATGGTTTTTCTAGGACCGGCATTAATGATATTCCATCTAGTAAGCTCATTGGGTTTCACTTGAAATAATTCTGATTCATTGTTTAAAGAATACTTAGCTATTGTCCCTATCCATGGAATGTACTTATATGCCATGCCGTTGGTTAATATGAGGTCTGGCTTCCCTTCGACGAATTTATCTATATCAAATGAACCGATAACACCACTTGTACCCTTGAATAAGCCCTTGTCTGCAGAATTGTAGACCTCACTAAATATAATAAAAAATTCTTTTGTTGCTTGATTCTGCTTATTGTAAAATGCAGGACTGACAATCATCCCCCCGTACATACCACTTGCTACATGCTCCCATACACCATTCAAGTTGTCTCCGTCGCAATGGTACATGCAAACACTTGGAGCTTCTGGGTTGACTCTCACCAACCATGTCTTGTTTTCACCTGGCCTAACGGGTCCAGACAAGGCCTGGCTTGGTCCGGTTATCCCATGCAGATTGAGACTATGCACGATATCGCCATTATTGATCAGGGTGAAGCGTACCAGTTCTCCTTCATTGAATTTAAGTACTGGACCTGGGACTGTTCCATTGAACGTCATTGTCTTGAATTCGACACCCCCAGGATGCAATTGATTGTCTGGCGCAACCCTTGTTATTGTGTCGTCATCTGCAATCATTGTGATATTTCGAATGGCTACATTAACGGAGACATTTTCCTCTTGAGCAGCAGCGACTTCGGTCATCGGAATTGGTGAAACAGTCGCACACCAAAATGCTAGAAATACAAAGGGAATAACTGGCAACACATTTAACATACAATTTCTATAAGATGCGAGTTCCGTTAAATAGATTATTATTCGAATATGCCTAGTGTTGCTTATGTTAATGATAATGTTGAAGTTGAAAATCTAATGATAAGTCGGATCAGCATGTACATCGTTATTGGCAGGTAAATAAATGCAAGCTTTGCCATTTTGTATTTGGTAACATCTTTCCAGCGCGATCATAATATTCTTATGATTTCTTGGACAAAAATAAATTTTTAGATTCTTGAATGCATTGCATTGCATTGCATTGCACTGCCCCATCAAATGCTTTGCGCCTGCTTCCCGGCTTTCGAATTGGATAAAGAATAGGACTTGGTATGGGAAGGGAACAAGCTTATGTTATCTCAATTTGCTAGGATGTATCCCTGTTATGAGGCGCATGTATTTATTCATATTCATATGCACCCTATGCTGCCGCTGGGTCCTCAACCATCATTCTAGGAATTCATTAATAGTTCCTGATCTAGATAACACTAAGCTATTGTATTTGATTCCTTATGCATGAGAGTATTCACGATAAGATCCTAGTTCTAGCTACATATTATTTTACATGCCGTTGGAGGTCATGTACTGGAGGTCATGTGGAGTGGACTCAAAAATGGTTATGCAAAACAACAAAATTCAGTCATCTACTTCAAGACATCGTGTTTATTAGGTAATCAATGGCGACTGAATCTGTCACTACGCAATAATAAACTAGGTTATTACTGGAAGAGGAACCTGGATAGATGGCTAACAATCTTGAAAATATTGATAATATTCTAATATAGATTCCATGATTATCCCATATGGATTATGAAGATTTTTGTCATGAAATCTTGAGAATCGATCCTAAAGTCCGTTTTGCTGGTATAGTAGATACGAACGGTGAAATACGATATGGTGGGGAACGTCTAGGGATAACAAGATTTTTTACCGCGGAAGAAACGAAGAGGTCAGTCCTGCAAGCCATTGATAGATGGAAGTTACGTGAGGATCTTGCAGACAGAATAGGAAAAGGAAAGTTCTCCATGGCGGAGTATGAAAAATTGAAGCGAATTACAGTTCCCATCGACGAAACTCATCTTTTACTTGTAAGCACAGAACCCTCCGCAGATCATGGAAAAGTAATTAATGGTATCCTTAGACTAAAGTTGCTATTAAAATAAGAAAATATCGACAAATTTTGTGCCTTCTCTTTTTCCTCGTAGAAAAAGTTAAGATTGGTACTTAAGTACTTTCTTGTAAGATTGAACTTGGAAACCCACCACTGAAATCCGATTGTATATTGTACAGAAATAATTGGGGCTTAGTGGCCGCCAACATCAGTACCCCGTCATACTCAAATACTCTCAAGTGCATATCGCTGATACTCCTCAAAACATCGAGAGATCTGTAGTTAGGTCTAGATACCATAATTAGAAGATCATTTGCCCTTCGTGTCAATCGAGACATTTCTATGATGCTTTTTAGAATTAGTTGGATTTCATTCTGATATTCCAATTCTACGAAACTATAATCTATAGTCGTGACACAGCCCTGGCTCTTCTGTCTCAATTTCTTACGAGTATTTATCCATAAAACAAAGGTTTGAGAGAAAGTTTTTTCCGTATTTAAGAGCAGATAAGAAATATGCTCTAATGGATCTATTATTGAAGTTGAAGATTGATATGATGAGAGAGGCTTCGAAGTCGGCACTGATATTTTATCATCTCTATCGCCCTCAGTGATTTTGGAATTTTCTTGAATACCACCATCAGCAGAACTAAATATCCTAAGAAATTTAGCAACTTTTTCTTTGGGTGCATAAGGTGTAATATATTTAGCAACCGCTGATCCATATTGATCTGATGCTGGGATGACAAATGCAGCATGATCTTGCGTTATGAAATTCAATATTATGGGGGCAAGAATCGGAACAAATCTGTCTACGTCTTCCTCAATCTCGATTGAAATTACTGTACCCCTTTTAAATCCTCCATTGAGCTTATGATCTAGCTCGGGGCTACCTGTTGAAAAATATCCGTTACTATGAGAAGTTGGAACGAAATTGTTGGTTTTGTCAACCAAATGCCTTTGTGATAGCCCAGAAAAAGTTCTAAACCTTCCTCCTTCTAAAGTGAAAGGCACTTTTGCTCTTGATATATGAGTTCCTTTAAGCTTTTCAATTTGCATCTCCCTCAAGCGATAGGATCTGTAAAAATTTTGGTTCAAGACGATCACACCATCAACCAGGTACTCGATGGATGATTTGTCGATCTCTTCAACTAGAAAGACAATAAATCCTTCACTTCTATTTATGATAGAGGTCAGCATCTTCTCAGCTTTTGTTCTAGCTGCACTATCGAGCTCTCGTGTTATGCCCTCCCAGCCGTCCAATATAGTAAATGGCCGTGGACTCTCTTCCAAAGACGAAAAAGGATCCTGTATCTTCATTGTGAGGTTTGAGATTGAATTAGCTATATTTGTCAGAATAAAAGATGGATCTGCTAGCATAGAATCTAGATTGCTAATTGACAATATGTTATGTGGCTTAACGAAGGTTTTTACCCAGGGAAACCTATTATGTAATCCTTTTTCGGAAACATTTCTTGAAACAAAAATGGTTTCAAACCTATCCATATTGTTTCTTGCTAATTCGAAACACAGTGTTACTTTACCTGTACCAGATCTCCCTTTAACCAACAGTGAATGGTTTCCGATTTTGATAAACTTG
>JAATVR010000613.1 GCA_014523665.1 Nitrososphaerales archaeon TH526 | reverse complement strand
GAAGTCTGTGGATAACTGAATATGTTATTACATATAATAGACGTCCAGTTAATGTGGTATGCATCATGGAATTCAAAGATAATAAAGTCGTTCATGAAACACTCTACTTTGGAGATCATTTCGAACCACCTGAGTGGCGATCTCAGTGGGTAGAGATAATCAAGGAGCCACTGAAGTGACGAAATAAAAGTATACAGAATACGCTAATGCCAGAATTGTAGCGATAGTCTAAAACTATCAAACAAATCATCATGGCTAACTTGGGGATTGAATTCGGTCCCTAAGGTGAAGTCCCAAAGACGTTGTTCAAGCACCTTATTATTCCATCAATAGTTTCTCCATCGAGGTTTAAAGTGTCTATGCCTCGCCCTCTATATTATTGATCGACGTTTGTAGTTGGTTCATATTTTGACCTAACAACACCATGCACACTTCTTCAATTGTATTTGCATTGGCAAAATTTTGATCGAGGGAATGAAGAGCATCTAAGAATCCTCCTTGAAGTTCATTATCAACCACTGGCTGAAAACATGCTTCACAATCTGCCTGTGGGTCTCCTACGCCGGGTGGTGGCGTGCTGGTTGTAGCCCGTTGCAACTCGAGCGTCGGGTGTGCATTCTGAGAAGTTATAGGTGTCGAAGCCCAACCTGAATCATCTTGCTGCGAAACGGTGCCGCCGCAGTTGCCCACACCAACTACATTATCGAAAGTCTTAGAATCAAGTATAGGGTTTAAACAATTATTGCTAAGTGAGGCCGCTTAACTAGTACTGTCGCCCGAATATTTCTCTCTTGCAAATGCTTCTTCTGATACCTTGACAGATATCACGACCGTAGCAGCAAGCAGTAGTAACGGTATTGTCGTTATAATTGTTAAGTTGGCCCTATGCATAATACTTCTAGGTAGATTCCAACAATGGATTATAGGGATTAGGTAGAATAGAAATCTCCGTTAAATCATAGTTATCTTCTCTAAAGGTTATTTATTGCCAGACAGTCTGGATGTATCATTACTCCCTCTCCTTAATGCCAGAACATTGGCGACAATGTGAATATATGTTTCCTTTCGATAGGAAGCATATATACTGAAGGTGATACTGGTCCACAAGGACCTCAAGGACTTACTGAGCGACACTATCAACTCCAGCAATGAAGGATGTATCTTTATGAACCGCTTTGACAGCAGCGTGTATGTCCATTCCAACATCTGTCTATGCCTCTTCTGAAAGTTGATTGGTAGGATCTGCCAACTGTTGCTGCTACGTAAGGCCCAGATCTGCTCTTCTGTTAACCAGCCATGATAATCGTGATACTCTCCTATCCTGTTTTTTAACTCTCTTATCACCTCTGGATTCGCACCTCATAATCTCTAAAATGGGATCGAAACCTTTTTACTAAATCTTCTTGAAGATTACCTCATCTTCACCGCTCTAAACCTTAGCTGCAAGAAAATCAGATTTATTATGCTGGTATTCAAGAATCAGCTCCGAACCCCTTCGAGGTTCATGAGACAGAAGACGCTGCTATCACAGGAAGCAAACCAATTCAGTTTCAGGACAAGGGGTCTGGAAATCTTTATGTAATGTTTGGAAGTTTAGTGTCAGGACGATACGGGGACAGACAAATATCAGTATGGCATCCATTATGCCATATCATTTGCTTGCTCTTGCGGCTAGCGCATACGAACTCACACAGTTTTTTATTAAAATATCTTTATATGAGAATGCTTTTTCGCAAAGCCTATACAAATCCCTGGAACCTGAAATTAGGTTACGTCGAATTCTGACCTTACAAAACCGTCTGCATCGCAGGTATCTCCGGTGGTCTTACAAAATGCTGGATCATCAGTAACGAGACAGTATCTTTCAGGATTTAGAATTTGAGGACAGCCAGGATGATAAGATTCCTGACCGCGAGCTCCGATTGTAGAATATGGTTGTTTATTGCTAGCATCATGCGTAGGAAGAGGTGGTGTGTCTCAATCTTGATACACCAAGAAATCCTGTTAATGTGCCCCAAAGCTACAGGGCCTAGCAGTTCAAAATGATTTTTTAAGAAATATTTTGATTTTGACAGTGTGACTTTGGGGATGGGCAATAAAGAAAGACGTCGGAGAGGAGGAAAGATATTCTTAAAGCGAATCGGTTATTTGCCCACAACTGCAAAGAAGCTCAAAGAAGCAGGAATTATGTCAGTGATGGAGCTGGCATGAACAATTAGCGTTGGATTTCGAGTGCTCCAAAGAGACTGCCACCACACATGGATATTCAGAAGCTGTTAAAAAGATCGAATATCCTGGAAAAGGAATTTGTGACTCCACTGCAGCATCTCCCCATGTCTCTTCTGAAATCATACCGATTTGGAATATGTGGTTAAGGAATATAAGGATCCTCAACTGTTATAGTCTTGGTTATTATATTGTAGTGTGCTGCGAAAGCGGGCGCTACAATACAAACTTTTGGTGGCCTGCATGCAAAAATAAACACTACTATAATTTCCAATTCCAAAGGTTTACATGAGAATGAGACAAAGTTTTCATCTTTTAAATGGCGAAGAAAAGCCTCCTGAACCTTCGGATCCTTAAGAACTTCAAGAACGTATCTTACACAAGGATCACCATTTACTGGTCTCGCAAGTTGTTTTTCGAGGTCAATTCTTGCGCTTTCGAAAGCGTTACGCAATTCGGTTTCAGACATATCCTATTCTAATAATATATCGGCTAGTATTAAGTTTTTTCATAGCAGCCAGGGTCTAGATCATCTTGAGGAATTATTTGACGTATTGAAAAGCATTTGCGCAACCAGTCCAACCACCGGGACCACCGGGACCACCATTCTCGAAACAACTATTACAGGTAAGACAAGTTGCCTGGGATATTACATTGGCACCGCCTAACGCACTTCACCGCATTTGCACGCTGTGCTGCTGATGAGTTGGCAACTGGAGGAGGGACCGGCGAATCATTCTCCGGCAATACGGTCAATCCGGGGCCGGTGCGGGACTTTGGGACTCCCGATGCTAATCCGACCATGTGGCAATTTGAATATAGTAACCCTGGTCCAAGCCCTGTTAATTTACAAGCATTTGCAGAATGTGCAAAGTTAGTAGATGTGCCCTGAAAGTGTATCAAGGCTAGGTGCTCCTAGCACACTTCCTTTTTGTTTTCTGTCTTTCAGAATTAACAAGACGTCCTGTTAACGCCAAAACTGCAGCGACATTCTGAATGTATTAAGCAGATCATCATGTGAAGTTGCTTCCTCGTCAAGCATACATTCACCATTTTCCATAGCAGTACTTAAAGAGACTAGTCAGTTTGGTATTAGTCCTAAGAACAGAATTGGGGAGAGAAGAATAATGGCGGAGATAAGCAGAACGAGTGAAAGTCTAATTGCAGCCTGCTGCTGCCGCAGTTACAAAGGCAACTACAGAAGATAAAGCGCCGCCAGCAGTAGTAGATACCTTCCCTCGTGACGCTGCCTCTGATGTGTCACATAATTCACTTGTTTCAGCATCATTCAGTAAGCATATGGACTCTTCAACAATTAATGCAGATACTTTTACTGTAAAGAATGATGGTACTACTACTAACATAGCTGGTATTGTGCATTTAAGCCCCGATAGCAAAAGCTGCATATTTCGTGCCGACCAGAAATTCTCTCCCGACACCAAATATATTGCTATAATTGATAAAGCAGTGAAAGATGAAGCGAGTAATACATTGGTCACTACTAAAGCGTGGTCATTTAGAACTATTAGGGCTAATAGTGGTAGTTAGTCTTATATGCTAGTTTTATATGCCATTCAACTACAAGTAATTCATACTATGACACAGCAGTGAAAGAAGAGTACAAAGATAAAAGATATAAAAGTTGGAAAAAGACCTGTTGCTGTCGGTTCTTACGGTCGCAGCAGTACGTCATATGTTGCAAATGGTGGTGATGGCACTGTCTCCGTAATTGATGAGGATACAAATGAAGAAGTAGCAAAGGTTTCGTGTAATGTTGAACCATTTAATGCAGGTCATATAGAATATAATAGATTAATAGCTCCTGTAGTACAACAATTCTATTTGTGGTCTGGTTCTAAATGTACTGCTAAACCACATAACCTTCCTGCTTATGAAGGAAACTGAAAAGCTCAGAGCGTTAGTTACCAAGAGAGGGACACTTGAAATCAAAATCACTAGTGATTCATTCGTGACCTAATGTTACCCAGTACTGATCTAACTCGATTACATGCACGGAGACCTAACGAATAAATTGCAATTACTCAATCATGAAATCATGTCAGGATTTGCTGAATATCTAAATTTCCATGTGTTGTCTTTGCTTGCTGAGTTTTCACCTAATCCTCTCTAGCATATAATCTCCACACTTACTCAAATTTCAGAAAAAGGCTTATCCCCTGAGCAACTTGCGAGGGAAAATTCCTCTGCGCATCATAATTTTCTAGTTTTTATTGATTTGCCTTTTTGCCAGATGTATCGAATTCTGGTTTGCGTTCATTAGCCAGCATTGTTGTACTTCCCACCCTGATTGCATACCAACAGCCATTTAGCCCTGCAGTCATACCAACCATTACATTTCCAGCCAAATTTCCTCCATAAGTTGTTATGATGGAATCCTACTGATCGTACTGAAATAGTATCATTCCATCGTTTTGCACCCACTTCCCACCGAGGTGATCCTCCTCTGATGTACTTAATGTGCCATCATTCTTGAAAGTTATTCCTGCCTCAGATTAGAGAAAGTTATTCCAGCCTCAAACCTTCCTCTCTTGCAAATGCGTCTTCCGTCATCAAGAAAGACATTGCGACCGTAGCAGCAAGTAATATTGCTGACACTGTTATGAACGCGGATTTCCGGTATTTCTTAACATTATCGGCATACATACTGTAGTGGGTTACGTCATACTTAATCTTGGATTGCTAGAATAGGAGCCTCAGTTAAATCATATTCTTCAAATAATATCTAGTGCCAAAACATTAGACTTAATCTAAATCTATCGAAGCAATCATTGTCTGAAGTAATGCAGTTCTGGTCTCTTGCCCGACAGTTATCCCATTATTTGTAAAGTGTAGTTATAACTACCTGCACGACTATGTTCGTTGTTGTCTGCGGGACATTTTCCTCGTGTGTCATTTCCGCCATAAAATAGCCCTTGACATTTGTTGCACCAACACCAATCACCCTGACCCATGTCACTGAGTTTTGTTTTATATTATTAAGGTTTTTCCCATGTCATTATTTTTAATAGACGAGTCCAACATGAATCACCAGGTAGAGCCGTTGAATTGATTTGCTTGGCTAATGCCAGAACTGCAAAGAAATACGGAAGGCATCGAATAAATCATCATGACTTGTGCTTACTTATCCAGCACTCTTTCCCCATTTTCCACGGCAGTCCTTAATCTTGTAATCAGTTTTGTGAACTTTGGGTTAATGGACATATGCCCATTCTGATACAGTGTGCTAACATATCCTATGGTGCTTAGCAAATGGTACTGAAATGACAAACATGATTTATTGCAGGAATTGTCGTACTGGTCTAGCAATTTGACAGTCGTTTGTATCATTGCATTAAAGTCCGGTCGCTGATATTCTTCTGCGTGAATGACATTGACTAGTCCATCTCTTAACTCTGTGATGCAGACACCAAAGTTTGATGAACTAAAGCCAGAATCTAGACCCACTGATTTCTGAGTGTATGAATTAACCACAATATGTGAGAAATTTCGACTTTTCTCAATTGCACCGTCAATATCCTTGATATGGAAGACGTTTCCAATTAACCCTAAATATTTCAGATTATACTCTTTCAAATGAAGGCGAGGCTTTCGCAGCGCTTATCTCATCTTCTGTGTAAATCCTGCCTAATCCATAGGTATGATCAAGGAATAACCTGTTGCCTTCTTAATCCAAATATGCTTGTGATTCTGCAGTGCTTGATAATAAGTGAGAACAACCGGATAGATTAGTGAAAATCCAATTCTAATTGACAGCTATCACAGTAGTAGCTTAGATGATCGAATTTCGAGAAGAGTCGCATCACGTCACTACATCATGGACATTCAATCTCAAAATTAAATCGCTCTACTAAAGATTAGAAAACATAGCTAATGTTGAATAAAAAAGTAAGGGATTTTAATGAAATAAACTTACTGGCTAATTCCCTGATTAGCAGAATTACTACTGCCTGACGCCATGACCAGTAGTATAGATACCACCAGGAGAAGCACCAGCAGCAGTAGCACCAGCAGCAGTACCACCACCAGGAGAAGCACCAGCTTTGACAGTTTGAATAACATCGGTAGATGCCATCTCTGTGTAAGCCAATACAATCGCTATGGCCAGACTGATCCCTGCTGCAATGCATAGAATAATTACCAATGCTTTTAACCTTGGGCTACATAGCATGCCTCGTTTAGTTTCGTTTTTTGTCTCAGGTGATGAGAGTGTCGATATCATATGGATCTTATATGGGTCGAATGGAGATTAATTCTATTCAAGATTGAAAAGAAGAAATCACAATAGAAGCTTACAAGTTCGAATCAAAATATCAAGTTACGAAATTTTGGTCGTGTATCTTCAAAGTTGTACTACCATTAGATAACCTTGTAGCTTCTACTGTACCCCAATGTGTACCCGAGTAATGTCTTCCAGTGACTTATCTTACCATATCATTAGGTGGTACAGCGAAAGATAAGCAACATCTATGAGACATCCTTATATTTCAGTTCTCTAGAAGAAGAGATTACAATGAAAAAGAGCATATTTATGGGACTAAATTTGGGATCCATTGTTGTGACGACCCTAATGATAATCGCGTTACAAAACATTGAATCAGTATTCGCACAAAACGAAAAACAACCAGGCGCTTCCGAACTTGGTCCAGTCGAGGATCCCCATATTCCTGGATGGGACCCAAACGGTGCAAACGAAGATGCTCCAGACCAGCAACATTGTATAGGTTGTACTAATGAGACTTCTCCTGATCGAGAAGGATTGGAAGCGGGAACTATCGGACCACACTTAAAGAAGTAAGAAAGTCCCGATTCAATTGACCGATCGAGATTGTCTAGATGATGTATAGTATATAAAGATACTCAGATTACGATAGGATCATGGACGAAGCACTTGGAGTATCCAAGACCTCTTTGCACTATTTTGTTAAGATAATAAGTAACACAAGCAAGAGAAGATCGCATTCTAAGCCTGTTTTTATTGGGTTCTTCTGCTGTTTGTGAATTGATGACCATGAGGATACAGCGGACTAGTCAAAGGCGGGATTGTAGGACTTGATATATTTTTTCTTGCATTTATATCGGTAGCATCTATGAATCCAACTCGTTCACTTGGACCAAGGTTTCAGGTAAGTTCAATGATCTCTGGTTGTACTGGAGTGCTACTTTCATGCAAGGCCCAGATCTGTTCTTCTGTCAGCCAGCCATAGTAATCGTGATACTATTTCCGGATGACTCGTAATATAAACAGGAGATTCTTGACTATCGTGGCAATGCTGAACACGGCACATGCCTTGAGCAATATATTATTCTAAAAAAAAGAAAATGGGTTTCCTTTTACTTTTTACTGTGTTGCACTGAAGTGCCCAATGAATGTAGACCATGGGACATCTGGATCTTCAGGAGTATATTGTCCTGCAACCCAGAAGACATTGGGATTATCTGGATCAACTGCTACTGCGAAATAGTCTCCATACCTTCCACTAAAATCGGCTCCTTTACCTGGTTGTAGTATCACTGGTTCTTGTAGTGTATTGGGTGGATCATTAGCAAGTCTATGTGATACCAAAAGAGAGGGGAACGTTGTTTTACTTGAAGTTCCATAGACAGCATACAGATTGCCATCGCTATCTACACTTAACGCAGGGAAGAATAAGTAAGATCCTTTGGATGCGACATTAAAGTCTTGCATTGCTGCATCTGGTCCAGTCTTGTTTGTATTTAATTCTATTAATCTGAGGCAAGAACGTGCTTGCGAATCCCCTTCAGGAATGCATGCATCATTAAAACTAAACCAAAGTCCTCCGCGATATTCTTCAGCATCTAAAACACGTGCATCATTAGTTTCAAGTTTTCTTATTGTGTCCGGTTGGATGGCTTTAGGAGGCACATTTGTAGTTTGGATGGGTACAAAGGAATCAGATGCATTAACGTTTGGTACTTTCCCGTCTAATGTAATAACAATAGCATTCTCACTATTCCCGTTATCAACACTCACCATTTGAATTTTTGAAGCAGAGGATGGGTCTTGTGTCTCAGCAACATGGAGGGAGAAGAGGAATGGATCAGCCTCCGATTGTACAAATCTAGGTGGTGTAGTTCCATTAAGCATATCGCTCTTATCTACAACAGTAAATTGGGCGCCAGTGAAGCCTCCAGAACATAGGTTCGCAAAAGTATTGACACTTACAACGAATTTGTCTTCGCTTACTCCTATCGATGGTTGGTCGGGGCAATTACTAAAAGGGAAATCATAAACATTCCAATCACCTGTAGGATCCTCGCTTGTTGAAACAGCTACATGTATGCTATTGGTAGAAATATCCATTAGGGCAGCAAACCATCTATTACTTCCAGGGTCATAGAATACGCGAGGATCAGCCGTTCGGTCTGTACCAGTAGCAAAGAATTGGTCTAGTGCGAAAGTGTTAATTGGATCTCCCTGCTTCGTCCACATTGCTCCCTGAAGATTGACCATTTCTATAACATGATTAGGACCTACCCCTAGCGTAGCATCTGGAGGAAACCATCCACCACTTTCTCTAAAGTCAATCCCCTTAAATCCAGTAATCGGACTAACAATCAATGGGGGGCCTGCTGAGAGAGTAGCACTTGGTGCTAAAGGACTAGATGTTGTTGTCAAAGGACTAGTTGTTGTTGCGTTTGTTACATTTTGAATGCTAAAGATAGTTTTATTTTGTAACTCTTGATTCAACGTTTCATTAGACATAGTCTGTGCTTCAGATTGTTCAACAGTAACATCTGTTTCATTTCGTGTTCCGGGTTCCTTAATTTCCCTTGGCTGTCCAAAAAATGGCTCAGATGCCTGAAGAGCATCAGTAGGAACGCGTTCAAGGAGCCTTGGTTGACCTGCAGTGGGTGCAAGCGAGGAATCATTGTACGCGTTAAGAGGAACAGTATATGCTTCTTCCAAATCATATGGTGGAACAGTACTATTAGAGTTAGAATCGCTGCTTATACCTGGTTCAGCAGTTGGATTTTGAGCGTCGACATTTATTGTTCCGTAGCTCAATAATGTGATAAATTGTGCTGTAAACACTATAAGGGCAATCATAGTTATTTTTTTCCGTTTCACGGGCTAATTAGATGTATCGAACTATTTAAGGATATCAAGATGCAAGCAGTATTTTTTCGTATTAGACCAGAATTAAGATTTATCCAAGGGATACCTTTTCACCTGAGTCCTCCTCCAGTATTATATTTGGCAGTCTAAGAGAAAATGCGGGTGTTACGCTTCCATTTATGAACACTTGAGCATTTAGGACTTTCCATGGTTCCTCTTGCCTCGGCTCTATTCTGATATAGGCCCCTGTTATTTGGGTTAGATCCATTGGCGGATTCCTAGGGTCGTTAATGCTCGCTTGTCTTACATTTGCACCACTTCCAAACACAATGTCTAGCGCCGTGTTTTCCCTAAACGGATTTGGATCATTAGTAGTTCTCATTCTAAACTCTCTGCCATGCTTACCTTCAAATCCCAAATATACCCTGGAGTTATTATTAAGATCCTTGTCTCCTGTCTCTACGTGAGCAATGATCTGCGTTATGAGGATCGGAATTTGAATTTTAGCGGTCCAGATTTCCTCGGGTCCGCCACTGCGACGGTCGGTCCATGACGGAAAGAAGGTTCCATTAAACCCATGTAGACCGTCATAGTCTCCATATTGAAACGGATCTGCAGGAGGAATGATAGTCTCGTTAGTCTGGGCAGTCGTTACCTTCACAGCATTACTCCATGTCTGACCGTCATCGGTGGAAGTCTGCATCCAAACATCACTCTGGAGTCGATTGATGTCATCAGCTGTGTCATGATACGTCACGATAAGGTTGCCATAGCTCTCATCCACGCATAGCCGCGAATGAAACTGGTCATTTAACGATGACTGATTATTAAGCATCACTGGCGTAGACCAGTTGGCGCCCCCGTCAGTTGAGCGTGAGAACCAGACACGTGTCTTGCAAGTTGAGTTAACATTGGTTCCCGGCCCTCCGCCAGTGGTGCAGCCGGACTCGCCGCTCAGGTCGGACCAGACTGCGTATACAAGGTCTTTAGTCGCTGTCCTATACGCTCCTGCAGAGATATAGACACGTGCTCTCCGGTTGGAATCGGCAGGGATTGAAAGCCGCCTAGTCGTTGCGAATGTCTGAGCGATTGTGAGTGGCGCTCCGAAGTTGACTCCCCCATCAGTCGAACTGGTAACCAGTATATTGCGGCTTCCATCAGCATCCGGCCAAAAAACAAAGACGTCGCCGAAACCGTTAGTCTTGATATCTCCACCGATCCCCAATACGGTCGTTTCGGCGCCACTCAATTGTATAGGCGCCTGCCACGTTCCGCCTATGCCGGCCGTCCGCCTGGCGAAGAAGACAGGGGTGCCATTGTGCCACATAAGGTATACCTGATCTTTGAAAGGCGAAGTGGGACTATGATCTACCCACATAATTTCGCGGTCTGCACCGGTTTGACCGCCAGAAGGATTGGCTTCAACCGTCCAGGTTGCACCGTTGTCCAGCGACGTGAAAGTACGCACTCTAAGGACACTAGTGCTTGTTATGCCAAGAGTAGCTGACCACGCTGTTCCGTCGGATGTCCAGTCTACCTCAGGATCAGACTGATTTACATCGCCAGGCACAGAAGGCAGGCTTGTCTTATTCCAAGTGGAACCACCATCGACCGAATAGAACTGAGCCTGAGTTGGATTGTTGATATCATTTGATGCTGCAATGATCTTGCTCGGATCCCAATAGTTCAGACGGATATCATTCTCACTTCGAGGGGAAGTAGTGGAACCCGATATGCGAAGATTTCTCATGCCCTATCTACCTATCCACCTTTCTACGTTGCTTTTTGACAACCTTTCTAGCAGATTTCTTTCTAATAGTAGACTTGGAAGTAAGCGATTGTTTTTCCCATGGGAGGTCCGGATGAGCCAACATCCTGTCATAGAGATTATATAATGCATCCGGATACCCTCCTCCAGGGTTTACAGTGGGATGCTCTAGATCAGGATGGTTTTTACGCCAAAACACACGCAACCACAGGGGTAATCCTGCGTCGTCATCGGCTTCCTCGGGCTGAAGCAAATCAAAGTCTTGGTTTTTCCTAATCATCTTCTCAAGGGCACTACCCCCAGCTACCTTTTCTGCTGAGAGTTGTTCCTTAATAGATGGCCACTTTGAATTCGTCAATGTTTTTCGTCACCTGAAGCGCGGTTCAGGGGTTGTAGTCTCATATGATAGTACTCCATCTCTTCCAGACCTTGTTACGTATATACGGCTGCAGTTTGTTTTATAACTATCGTTTGGAGAATTCAAAACAGAATGACCTTCTCCAAAACCAACATGACCAAAACTGCCGTACATGCACCAGCTACTTATGGCCTCCATATGGTTAGACTATAATGGGGAACAACTACATAAGTTTTGCCATATTTGAGCAACAATAGTCGTTATTAGATATTATCCAAAGATTTCTCCTGCAGAAGATACTTTCTTGAATAACTTGTGGTGTACCTGTAAGCATTCTTTTGGGTTAAATCGTAGTAGTACGGCTGGATCAGTTGGTCCAGCCATAGAAGATCCTATTTCAGAGTACCATTGGAACAACTCACTCGAATAGACGGCTGTAACGTATCAACCTCTGGAATAATGTAGGATACATCGGATTACTTGTGTACGAGGGGACATATTTGGTAATATCTCTAGTGATATTTTATTACTTTTAGGCTTAGGACTTGTGAACCTTGAACTAGTAGCCTGAACCAAGATTTATTCTCCCAACCAATCTTTTGATTACTCTATTGCTAACCTATTCTCAATGGATTGGACGGCGGCAACATGCAGTAGTGGCGATAGCAATGGATAATAGCAAGACGAAAATCCTGAGCTGCCTTCAGGTTATCCTTGCAGTTTTGCCGTTGGTTGCGAGTCAGTTTTGAAATAAGACTGAGTGGGACCGAGAAACGAGTTATGCAGATTTAACAACAACAGTTCCATGGGCATGTCAGTCGTCTCTAAGAATGATCAGATCTATATCGTAGAACTCGAAGATAGTTGCTAAGGTGGCTAAATATTCACAGTTACAGGTGTTGCTGCCAATCCTGTTTCGTTTCTAAAGTTGAGTACAAAGAACGCTCATGTCATAAGACAAACTCATTGAACTTCAAAGGGTCATAGACCCAAGTGATCTTATCACCATCAACATGTTAGCAAGAGAGTGGGGAGTAAGTTGTTTGTAATTAGACTTTATAAATTTCTCAATAGATCCCTTGTCATATTGGTATACTTCAAAATTCCGAAATTCCTTCTCCTCCGGTACTTTTGAGATCAACTCAGCATATGGGACGTTTAACCGTGTAGAAAAAGCCAGGTAAGGCTAATCGACTCCATGTAAACCCAAACATAAGGAATTGCATATGCCTCTGTCCTTATCCAAGCCTGTCTCTTCTTCTATTTCACTTTTTACTGCAAAAAAAGGGTCAGGCTTAGAATTAATTACATCTCTGCCAGGGTCCATATATCCGGCAAACAGAGTATATTGATCCTGAAAGTCATAGGTCTTGAGTCTCCTTCCTATAATCCATTTATTATCAGCTGTAATTACCATCGAGCCCATCGAAAGTGGTCTGATGGTTTTATTTTGGCCGAATATTTTTTGAATCTATTACTTTTAGTACCCATCCACTCTCTGAAACTTGACATGCATGTATCAAAGATAAGATGGCGTGGTCTGGATTCCTGCTTTTTCACATGAAAAAGTTTGCCATCAAAAACTGATTGTTTCTTTGTTACAACATTATTCCATTCCGCATTAATAATACAACTTTCATCCTGGGTAAATGAAATTCCAATAGGTGAATATGAACACGTTACATCTTCTGATTGCAGTCTATCTTCAGCTACAATCTGAGTTCTTTCACGTCTTAGTCTATCTTCTAGTTCCATCCTTCGATAGCCAAACTTAGATTATAAGCCATAAAAACTATCAAACCCTGATATTATACAGGTGGCAAACTTGAAAGTCATATCAGTATTTCAAGACTGCCAGATCCAAATAAATGCAAATTAGAGGCCGGTGCACCGATTGCAGTCCACACTTGACGATAAGTAACATACAGCTATCAGACATACTTCTGATCATTCCGGTGTCGAGTGTCAATAATTGTGGCAATGGTGATGCACCATTGAATGTTTGGTGCAAGAACAGGGCATCACAGTTACTGGACGACAGAACGAAGTAGGATTAGCGTCAAACCAAGGATTCAGCGAAGCACCACCACCCAATCCGAATCCCTAATTGGTTCAATAGAACCCTACCACGTTTTTTTTTAGTTTCATCGTCAGAATTGCAAAGACATTCCACATGCGTCGTTAACTGTCTCTCCGATACATTACCAGGGTGGCAGTTGTACTGACAACCAGCAGCACCAGCTGAAATCATAACGTTGCTGCTGTTCTTCTTGCTTCCTTCCTGCAACTGCAACATGCCAGTAGAATGAACCCAGTAGTGTTTCTTAAAGCTCACTGGTCCAACTGACCAAGAATTCCTAGTCACATCGAGCATCTACCTTCACTTGGTTGAGCACCAATTAAGACATGCTGTTGTGACTAGGATTGTTATTATTGTTAATGTTAACGATGTACTAAGTACAAATTAACAGATTTCAGAAGATAAGTCTCGGATATAAACCGTTATTTAAATCAGATTTAGGTGACCAGGAATCGATGCCGAAAAGTATAAGCCAGAGTAACTCTCATGGGATAAAAACATGTACAACATCTGGAAGGGGAATAGGACTTTACTTATTTTAATAAGCGTTATAGTGCTTGTAGCTGTGTCAACAATACATCTGTCGTCCATGATAATGGCTAATGTTAATACTGCTGCATCAAATAACGTGTATGCGCAATTCCCATCAGGCCCTAGACCACCACCTGGACAACAATTCCCACCAGTACCACCTGGGCTAAATGAGGAATTACAAACACGAGTAGTTGTGGGGGCTTTCGGTCAGGTAGCCGGAGATGGATCGACTAGATCCACAAGTGCAATTTGCGCCTCTGATGAAGTTGTAACGCGAGGAGGCTCAGAAGTTACAAGCGGAGGAAATCTAATTAATCCAACACATCGTGATTTCGCGGAACCCACCAACGATCCTGATAGATGGACAGTAACAGCCACTAACCCTG
>JAATVR010000612.1 GCA_014523665.1 Nitrososphaerales archaeon TH526 | reverse complement strand
TCATGAATGGTGATCATTATCACATACAAAACCAACTCAATGATGAAATAAAATATAATTCAATTAACCTCTCAACATCGTATTGGAACAATATATTTGAATCCATAAAATTGTTAAATAGGTATTGGAGTAAAATATTTAATATTGGTATCAATAATTCACCTTTAGTATTTCAGAAAGATCGTCTATACTATACCTGAAATAACGTAGTGTAACATATTACAAATTAAGAGTAACTAGTGATATAATTAGGGGTTAGAATACAAATAGAAAGTTTCTATCTAACTATAACTTAGCAATATGAATAAAAATCTATGTTGTATCTGTTGAACCTGATACTAACTCTGCGGTAGCAAAATTACTAACCACCAGATTAATCTTGATCTTCATATTTTTGTCACCGGCTTTTGCATTTTTCACAAAAATTATTAGACCTCCTATTCTCGCAACGCCCTCCCCATCTCTACCTGTGTCAGTAATATCTACCGAGTATTCATTGCCTATTTCTACAGGTTTTGAGAAACCTCCCGTGTTCTGTCCGTAACTCATTAAAAGTCGTAGATGATATGCATTATGGTAATATGAACTAACGTATTAAACGTATTAGGACCTGCGTCACATTCGTACGTCTTATGGCATCTATTTATCCATCCGCTTTAATTGTTGGTTTCTGATCTCTATAGCTTTACCGAGATCTGATAATTGAGCATTCCATAGTATTACCTTATTCATCAAATTTCTCTTTTGGCCTTCTAAATTTATTATGTCATTACTGAGATATTGAACTCTATTCATTAAATCAGATATTACCGCTCGCGCCGCTCTCAGCAACATAAACATTATCTGATGAGTCAACATCTATTCCAACCGGAAAACTGAGTTGACCTTCGGCAATTGTTCCAACAGATTGTCCAATAGTGTTAAACTTCTGAACACGTCCGTTCCCATTGTCAGTGACATATAATATATCATTTGAATCAATTGCTAAACGACTTGGTACTCCCGGAGTACCCCACTCCATAATGAATTGACCGTCGTTATCGAACTTCTGGATTCTATGATTGTTAGTATCTATTACATATAGATTGCCTAATGAGTCGATCGCCACGTCTTGCGGGTTCTGAAATTCTCCATTGCCTGATCCAGCAGCTCCCTATTGAGTCATAACGTTACCAGATGGGTCGAACTTGACAACACGATTATTAAAATAATCTGCAACGTATATCTCGCCTGTTTGCTCATCAATTGTTATATCCGGATTTGAAAATTGCTCGTTCGGCGCAAACTGTTCGAGGAATATAAATTCTGAGGTCAAATAGCATCCAAAGACACCAGGCTGTGGAGGTATAGTGCATCTGAGCTCCCAACCTGTATTTGAAATACACTCACCTACATTTGGACCGCCCAGTATCGCTGGATGTTCAACGGTGCATGTGATCTGGGTGATACCCGTCTCATCGTGAACGTTACACGTAACATCATGATTCTGGTTTGATCCACTACAAGAGTCGAAGGTTAGATATATCCAAGGTGGAAGCTGGCCTGACTCTCCAGGTGGACCTTGAGGTCCGGTAGCTCCAGTAGCTCCAGTACCTCCAGTAGCTCCAGGTGGACCTTGTGCTCCAGTAGCTCCAGTAGCTCCAGTTTGGCCTTGTGGACCTTGTGGTCCTGCTGGTCCAGTACCTCCAGTAGCTCCAGGTGGACCTTGTGGCCCAGTTGGTTCCGCTGGTCCTGGCGGACCTTGTCCACCTGGCGAACCATCTTCTCCGCTCTTTATAGAAGTCTGTCTAACTTGTGGGTTTACAATATTCTCATTTCCAATTGTTTCTGCATTGTTATTAGCACAGTTCGTAAGGCCGTCTTCTGACGAGCATTCATTTTGTAGCTGTGCGGAGCTATAATACTCATTGGCGTATACTGAAATAGGCATTAATTTAGTTAATGGGTCAGCTAGAGGCATAACTATAACTATTACCAGGAACAGAACTGCTAATATAGACATGGTTTTGCTATTCATGTATGCTATGACTAATGACATCAAAGAGATATTGATTTATGTGAATTCATGCTCATAACACTACCAGTTTAATCTCATATCTCTTCTAGAAAATAGTACATAATGATAGTCTGTTCAATTACCTTGTCACCATGTATTTGGGGAGTATATCTAAGTCAATAAATTTAGTTTAGAGATTAGGATAAACATTTCGAATTAGTATCAATAATTTATACCTGGAATGTCCTCGGTTGTAATCTCCTAGTAGAATTTAGCACGCTGCTAATAAATGCAATTTTACTGTATATTTCTGATGTTCCAAACATTCGAAGACTGTATAAGATCATTCTGTATTCGCTGCGAGAATGTAGGACTGGACTGTAATTGCATTATTTATGGGAACACGGAAGAGAAAGTCGCGAATGAGACATTCCTGCACATGTTTGAGTATCATGCAATAAATCCGGAGGAAATGACTACGTGTATGAAGATAAAAGAGCATATGCGTATACGGTTTTATAATGATCATCTCGCAAGATCAAACTCTATTATCATTTAGAAACCTTATTTACGATTTCAATGTCCAACTGAAGAGTAAAAAATATTGATACTATATATTTTATAATAGTCAAATACCTTTTTGAATACCGCCCAATCGACAAATACACTCATGGTTTATCGGGGATGGCCATCACTGCATTAATCTTGAACTTTCATTTGACCAGAAAGAGAAAGCTGTACTATTTCGTTGCAATAGGCGCATCTTGGATAAAATCATTATAACACTCTGCAATTGAAAGCCCTAAGCTCAGACATTGATTGATAGCGCCGTAACAGCGACAGGAATAACAGTTACTATCACTAATATGGATTTATTTTGTTCATTCCTGCTGCCAGGGTATATTCTGTGTAGTATTAATTTACCTCAAGAGTGTATGGGTTTCTATAACAATATTGTTCTCAGCTCTTAGCCATCTACTGTTGCAGGTTGTATTGCCTGTGTCGGTTGTGTTGCTGTCTGCGTCTGCGTCTGTGTCGGTTGTGTTGCTGTCTGTGTCGGTTGTGTTTTCGTATTTAATATGCTACTATCTACTAGTGCTTGGCAGACTAGTTGCGTGTTGCAGATTTGCGTACATCCCACAACGAAGCCATCGGAATATGCTTTCTGGCCGTCTGCATAAAGTCCACACGCTAGATATTTAGGAGTATCAAACTTTTGTTGTATTCCATTTGCGCTGCCGTCAAGCCTACAATTTGATACATCCACTGCGTTTGCATTTGCAGTTGCAGTTGCGCTCTGAATCACGGTTGTCTTTTGAATAACTTTGGTCTTATCGTTGTCTTTGTCTTGGTTGTTATTTTTCTTCTTCTGAGTGTCGCAAGTCATGTAGAATGGCAGATCAACGCAACTAATTTCCTGCTTTTGTTCACAGTTGTCATCTCCATTTGTCATCACTGTCATTACATAACCTGACTCGCATGAAATATCATTTGAAATACATTCTCCGCTTTCATCATCTTCATGTGAATGGTAGTTATCTGGACATCCGTTTGAATGCAATGGAAAACACTGATCATCTTCATTCATACCGTATTCATCTGGACATTTCCCATTCACTGGCTGGCATTGTGGTAGCGATGTGTCGTAGAGACATGGCTTATCTTCTAGGGGAACTTGCCCTGGAGCTAATGATGCCGTTCCACCAAGTTCATTCAATGATATTTCCGATTTAGATGCTGACTCACAATATTGTGGATCTCTTACCTGCGATCCATCTACACATGGATACAATCCTGTAATCTCATCATAATCTTCTCTGTCAAAACAACTCGACGCTATTCTGCCCTCATCAGTATCACAATATGGTAGTACCGTTGGACATACATCATTTATTGATACAACTGAACCATCAGGACATGCTTGTGTTTCTGTTTCTGGTTCATCTATTTCACATTCATGTGCCCCGCTTCCTGCTGCACAGAAGTCCCCATTTGGTGTTGTACAATCTTGAAAGCTCCCGTCACAGATTGGAAGAGGTTCTGGTGTTTCTGGTACGACTCTGCATAGAAACCAGGCGTAAAAGCTGTGTTTGGTATTACTGGTTCTGGTGTTGGTGGACACTCTGCTAGTGTTGTTGCAGCTGATCCATCTGAACAGATTTGTAGTTCTGGTTGTGGACACTCTTGATCTACGGGTAGTACTGATCCATCTGGACATATTTGTGTCTCTTCGTCTTGGTTTTCATTGTTATCATCATTATCATCATCATTGTCATTATCATTATCTCCTGGTCTGCCAGCGTCTTCCCATTCATCTTGTGCTTGTTCTTCTTGCTCTTCTTGACTTCCCTCATAATCACCTTCTGACCAACCGTCATCTTCCGTTGTTGGCGATGCATATGTTGACAACTGATTCGATGTTATCATGGCTATTGCCATCACGGCTATCAAAGAACAGAATGCTGCTTTCCTAATATTATTCATTTTTACCATCATTAACCCGATTTCTCAAAAAAAGAGGTATCAGTTGTCATCATTATTATTGTTTTATTGGTCACCATACAATAAGCCTGCAGCATTCCATCCAGCGAAATAACCGCTCTTGTACAATGCACAATATGCATCCGGATTTTGGGCATTATTATTTGGATCACAATAAGCCTGGCTCGACCCATCATTTAGTCTGGCGTCTCTTCCATCTTGATAACCTTGATCAAATGCCCCACTAGAAGAATAGACAGACTGTTGTTGTGTGGCTAAACTGACAGTGACGAGTAATGTTGCAACGATTATTCCGCTTTTGAGAGCCTTTTGGTATTCCATACCGTACATACGGATACACGGTAAGATATAGCTGGTTATTTGTAGTATTATGTAGTCTGATAGTATAGTTATTAACACAATAGCGCTATGCTCTTGGTATGTACATTGAGTGGTATCGCTGTGCCGCATGTGCCAGGTTACGAGAAGCTTAGATTAGCTATGTCTTAACTATATATTGTGATGATATACATAAGAATATCTTGGCTCTGTCAAGTCTTCGGCGGGCCTGTAAAAAATCATCGGTTCAAATCCATTTAAGCCCTAATTCTCTTATTTTTGCATACATGTGTTAAAGCTTGTTTACGAGAATCGAATTGCAATCCACAAGTTTTGCATTCATAAAGACGCTTAATTTTTGTTACTCTCTTCGACGTAGAATCCATGGTATCTTCAGCGGACGGTGACTTCACTCTTTCTTTATCTCCGGCTTTGGGTGACTTGGTGCTAGTTCGACGCATGGGAAATTATACATCTGGTTGTATTAAAATAAATAAGAAATGATTTAATTGGTAAAGATATGGCCTAGCTGATTTCTATAATCAGAATTGTGTCTGATATCTCATAACGGTGCATGAGCTCAAATAATATATTTCGAGTCCATTACTATCTATATGAAAAAGATATTTGCGATTCTGGCAGGGTTCTTGACCAGTGGACTGATGATGTCACTAAGCTCTACCCCACAATCAGCTGAAGCCGGGCTGATCAACTGAGCTGTATTTGTGCATTAATTTCAGTTTTGATTAACTGTTTTCTTTCATGGTCAGTTTGCTGAAATTTGCTATTAGTCTCTGATTTCTATGGTCTGCGGTTTATCACCATCGGTTTTGAGATTGAATAGACCTAAGGCGCAACCTATTTCATTTATGAGAATGTCTGACTCTCGAAGATTGTTTGACTCTTTTAATTTCAAATTTAGCTCTTCAATTCTTTTATTGAGTGTATTTTCGAACTCGATGGTATCAGCTAACTCCAATCGCATATTGGTGGTTCCAATTGTACCTGTTTTCGATCAGTGTCCCAACTTAAAATTGAATTGATAACTGTTGCTGTTGTCCAACGTAAAAATTCAATTTCATCTTTGCGGTCAGCTATGTATAGCGGGTTTAGCTTTACATTAGTCGCGATTTCCACCTCTTCGATTAGTGATCCAGTTTGCGTGATTCCTCACTATTTTCGTCGTAATAGAACTCGTCGAGCTTAACGTTATGTCCCATCATGAGTTCTTTAAATTTTCCGTTAACTTTAGAATTTACTAATGCTGTGTTAAAAAATTTTCTTGCGGCATGATCTGGCTGCAATTCATTGAATGCAAGACCCGCGTTTCGAATTAATTGTCTAATCTGAACATTTATCGTAGATTCTCTTAGAATTATGGGTGAGTTTATTCTCTTTGAATAGATTGCATATTTATCGCGAATAAGATATGATTTCCCAGTTAACTCCTCACCACGTTTTCTTCTCAGGTCTAAATATCCTTCAATTGATGACATACATTCAGGGGTGACTAGCGTAACGTATCTTGATTTTTTGCTCTCCCCATACACAGTTAACAGACCCAACCCCTCATCCAGCTTCTCCAGTGATCTAATAGTCAGAGAGGGAATAGCACCAACTCTAATGCCATTCGAAGCCATTAGTAAGATAATACATCTATCTCTTAAATTTGCTATAGAAAGAAGTTTTGAGATCTCTTGTTTTGTGTATGATCTATAATCATTTGTTACCTCTTCCGGATAATAACTAGCTATCTTTCTCCATGGTAAGCTAATTTCATGGTACTCTAAAAAAGATTTAATGCCTGCAACATACGTTTTTATG
The DNA here is from genome assembly GCA_014523665.1 of Nitrososphaerales archaeon TH526. Classification (GTDB taxonomy): domain Archaea; phylum Thermoproteota; class Nitrososphaeria; order Nitrososphaerales; family Nitrososphaeraceae; genus TH5896. Next base: position 631 of record JAATVR010000612.1, on the reverse strand, counting down.
CTATTGACAGACGTCTCCCCTCTTATTGGCTTCCCTGCTGTATTCTTACTCTTTTTCTTTAAATACAAAACATATTTTATATCTTTGAGCTGTTCAAGTTTTAGCCTAACTAACTCATCAGGATTTGTGTTATAGAATTTACAGAATAACGATAAATGAATTGTGTATGCAGTCTTTGTTTTCTTTGATCTCAAACCATCTATCCATAATTTGCATGGTTCATACTGAGATACGGGTGCTGCAACATTCAATGATTCTAGTTAATAAATTCAATTATTAAACGTAGCATTTATTTCAGATAATTCTGATTAACAAGCAGGTAAATCCAATATAAATACGATTGAAAATAACATAAGGGCGATCCTTTTTTGTACAGTAAGAGTGAGAGGAGCGAGAGAATGTCATTGCTGAAAAATTGGTAAAGTCTGGACGTATAATGTGAGGATTTCCTACGATATTTAATGTTTTAATAACTTTGGCATTAGGCAAAAGCCGCTGAACAGTCTCACCTGCAGAATCGGTATGGCCTATAGCTAGTTTTGGTGGCATCCCTTTAGAGAAGTCTAAAGCTAACGTAAGTAATCCTTTACTTGATAATTTTTGCGCTTAAAAAAAGTAGGATTAAGGATAT
>JAATVR010000611.1 GCA_014523665.1 Nitrososphaerales archaeon TH526 | reverse complement strand
AGGTGGGCAGTTCGGCTGGGGCGGCACCCCCTTGAAAAAGTATCGAGGGGGCCCAAAGATTGGCTCAGGCGGGACAGAACTCCGCCGGAGAGGGCAAAGCCAGAAGCCAGTCTGACTGGATTTCTAATGATACGAAATTCAGAGGCGAAAGCCGGGCTTAGCGATCCATCATGTCCCCACTATTGGGGGCTGATGGTGACAGAAAAGTTACCCTAGGGATAACAGGCTCGTCGCGGGCGAGAGCTCCTATCGACCCCGCGGCTTGGTACCTCGATGTCGGCTCTTCCCATCCTGGTTCTGCAGCAGGAGCCAAGGGTGGGGCTGCTCGCCCATTAAAGGGGAACGTGAGCTGGGTTTAGACCGTCGTGAGACAGGTCGGTCTCTGCCTGACAGGGGCGTAGTTGTCTGAGGGGAAGTTGCCCCTAGTACGAGAGGAACAGGGCAACGCAGCCTCTGGTCTATCAGCTGTCCGACAGGGCACGCTGAGCAGCTAAGCTGTGTAGGATAACTCCTGAAAGCATCTAAGGAGGAAGCCTCTCCCGAGAAAAGACATCTTTCCGTAAGGAGGAGGGCGGCTATAGAAGATGGCGTTGATGGAACGGAGGTGTACGCATCAAGCTTCGGCGAGGTGTTCAGCCTGCCGTGACCAATAGCCCAAGGCACCTGAAAAATTTCTACTGGTTAGCATGGTAGGTCGCCTTTAAGGAACGTAAAGAATAATCAGTATCGAGTCGAAGAAACTTGTTCTTGTTGCATGATGATTTTTTTATCTCAATAAACCCATGACAAAAACTGTAATATGTAAGTAAAATGAAGGCTAGATAAATCTGATTACACATGTCACTTTACGATTTTCATTCTTATGTGAACAAAACTAATTTATCCAAAGCTTGGTATGAACGGGCATGTAAAGTGTTTCCGGGCGGAATCAGTCACAATATTAGATTCTTTCCGCCATATCCATTCTTTGTAGAACGAGCTCACGGCAAGAATCTCCAGGATGTAGATGGAAATACCTTTGTTGATTTCTGGATGGGTCATTGGGCACTAATATTGGGTCATTCGCCTCAAAACGTTGTCCAACCTCTTGAAAAGGCGTTGGGTCAGGGGACAATATTTGGAACTGTTAATGATACAAGTGTACTTCTTGGGGAGATAATTCAAAAATTCGTGCCAAGTGCCGAGCTCATGAGATTCTGTTCAACTGGGACCGAAGCAACTATGTACGCTACAAGGATTGCTCGCGCATTTACCGGAAAAAGAATTGTTGCCAAAGTACTTGGGGGGTGGCACGGATTTAATTCTGACCTGATGCACTCAGTCAATTATCCCTTCGAAATAAATGAAGGGTTGGGACTCATTGGGGGCGAAGGAGATTTTGTTGAATCATTACCTTTTAACGATCTTGCCGGTTCTATCGCAATTTTGGATACTGTCAAAGATGACCTTGCTTGCATTATACTCGAGCCCATATTAGGAGGGGCTGGAGGCGTTGTTGGAGAAAGGGAATACCTAGTCGGCTTGCGAGAATATGCAAATAAAAATAATGTGCTATTGATAATGGATGAGATTGTCACAGGATTTAGACTAAATTTTGGCACTTTATCTGCATCTTATGGTATAGAACCAGATTTATTGACTCTCGGAAAAATAGTTGGAGGAGGGTTTCCAATAGGCGTTGTTAGTGGCAAGGAGGAAATAATGAAAATTGCTGATACGTCTCTTAAGGAAAAGCGTCATCGATGCTACGTAGGCGGGGGGACATTTTCTTCAAACCCAATATCAATGAAGGCAGGCCTTCTTACAATGGATTATCTAAAAAGGAACAACGAAACGATTTATACAAAAATTAATCGACTTGGCAAGGAAGCTCGGTCCAAACTCCACCAATTATTTACTGATTTTGGTATTGATGTTGAAGTCACTGGACTTGGATCGCTTATTAATGTCCACTTTCTGAACCAGAATGTGAAGATTATAAAAAATGCGACCGATGCAGCGATGACTGACCAGGAGAAACTTCTCAAATATCATCTCTGTCTTCTTGCTGACTATGGAATTTTCTTTCTACCAAAAAAAATGGGTGCCATATCTTTCGTACATGATAACGAAGATTTGGATCTTTTGCTTTCTGCCACCAATGACATAATTAATCGAGGGATTTTGAGCAAGGTATAGGAAAAAGAAAGTAATGGTTATTTAACTAAATCAGTTGGTACGAAATGTGAATATATCATTTAAGCCATCAAAGAGTTGATCAATAAAATTGATTTAGTACTCTTTATTTT
>JAATVR010000610.1 GCA_014523665.1 Nitrososphaerales archaeon TH526 | reverse complement strand
TCCGCATGGGAAGAGATGGATGAGTGGGGCCCTGAAAAAGTACTGCAGGTTTACGATCCAGATACTGGTATGAAGGGCATCTTGGTAATTGACAATACATCTACAGGTCCAGGCAAAGGAGGAATAAGATTTGCAGAAAGTGTAAGCCCTCTAGAAGTGTTCCGATTGGCAAGAACCATGACCTGGAAATGTGCTGCCGCTGGGCTACCTTTTGGAGGGGCAAAGGGAGGGATTGTTGCAAATCCGGATGCAGTGGATAGAGTGTCATGGATGAAATCTTTTGCAAAAATGATCAAGCCGTACTGTCCGTCTCAGTATATTGCTGCTACTGATGTCGGAACCACCGAGTTAGATATGGCGGTATTCGCACACGAGATAGGAGATATGCGAGCCTGCACTGGCAAGCCATCTGAGCTGGGTGGAATTCCACATGAATTAGGAACTACTGGTTATGGGGTAAGCGTGGCATTAGAGGCATCTCTGAAAGTGCTAGACGGGCTAACATCATCCGATCTGACTCATGTACATTCTATGCTAAAAGAGTTAGGTGACAGGACAAAGGGAGGACAAGAAAGAACCGTAACAATACAAGGTTTTGGGAATGTTGGATCTTTTACTGCAAAATTCTTGGGTGATTTACCAAGGATTAAGGTCGTCGGAGTGAGCGATGTCTCTGCTTTCATTTATGACAAGAATGGGCTAAATATTCCAAGATTAATGTCGGATATGAAAGGAAAGGCAAGACTATCTGAATTGTCTAGAGACCAATTCACTTCATCTTCCTCCTCTACTTCTAAACATCGCTCTTCCAATTCTAATAGCAATAGTGCACACGCACATCGATACGATGTTAGGGATAAAGAGGAAATATTTGATGTGGATACTGATATATTCATTCCAGCAGCCTTGGGAGGAGTTATAACTAACAAAACCGCCTCGAAACTATTTGAGCATGGTGTAAAGATCATAGTAGAGGCTGCAAATATTCCAACGCTTCCCAGCGCTGATGAGTACCTAATTAAAAACGGAGTCTTGATTATACCTGACTTCCTTGCTAATGCAGGTGGTGTTATAGGATCCTTTGTAGAATATCAAGGGAGAACCGAAAAAGAGGCGTTTGAACTTATCAGATACAAGATAACCAAAAACATAAGACAAGTTCTGGTAGAGGCGTTAATGCAGACAGGACCGGTTCAAGAGGTAGATTTGGAATCCGTCAATCCAAGAAAAATAGCTATCGAATTGTCAAAACAAGTAGTATATAGAGCTATGTTACTCAGAAAAGGCGCCATAAATGTAGCAAGAGAAGCCTACGCAAGGAAGGACAAAATACATATTTGAAGATGAAAGAGCTCTCACCGCCTTTTTCAACAACTGCGACTTGTAATCCTAGATTAGCATAGGACACTAGTGAAGATAGTGAAAACCTATTTTCCCTTTCCAAGTGGTAATGGTGATATTTAGTCTCCCTTATTGTGTTACTGCACTCCTTGTCTTTCTTGAACATCTTTATTTTAGTTTCAGTTACCCCAAGCACATCATATGCTTGTTGGATCTGCATAATTCCTTCTATAGGATCCTTGGAAGCAGTTACTTTACTTCCTTTTCTGCACATACGTCACAGTATTTTTCTACTAGAATAACTCCATCGCCTACAGTGAATAATGCCTCCTGTGTAGCTTTGTTACCACAAGTTATACAGAATTTCGTCTTTCCACTACCGTCAATAAATGACCTTAGCATTGAAAATACTTTTTCCATTTTACTGCTTCCCTCTCACTAGGAGTTCGTTGGTTATATTTCCTTGCAATACTGCAACTATGGTGCTTGCATCAACCATGAATTTTGGATTGTTGCTCATTATTTATAGGTAGTTGTTATACATATAAGAACTTACGCTCCATAGTGTAAGTTAAAGAGAATTTTGCTATTGGCTTAACATGGTAGAATGCTCATTGGCTAACAGGTGTTAATTGTACATGACGCATTCTAATTTGATAACAAATTTGTCAACACATACGTATAAATGGTATATATCGCTGGTTTCAATACAGATCCTGTTTGCGCTTCTTCAAATCTCAAAAACAAAGGAATCCAGAATATCTAAGTTATAATTTCCATCCCAATGTAATTGCAGATTTTGTAGCAGCATCGTCTAATGCTGCCTTAGGATCCTATGTATCATAGTAAACTGCATCTAACACTTCTCTAATATATGAGCAATCTCTGGATATCCAGGGATACTTGGTATAGATCCTCCAAATGGAATAGTAGAAATCATCTTATCCTTAGTAAGGAGTATAAGTTGATGTTTGGGATCGGATTCATTTTCTGATGACATCCTCCCTTTCTGTTATGACAAAGGAAATCTGGTTTTCAATATCTTCAATTCCGTGAAGAAAATGCAGATTCACTAATTTTGTATATGAGTAGAACTTATTTACTTCTCGTTCACGTACGCCTCACCTTTGGTCCCTTTGTTTGAAAGTCTGGTACAACATTCTAAAGGAAAAAATTTTGACCAACGAATACATCGCCTACTTTTTTGCCGTCCCAGGATATTTTTTAAACCCAGAAGGTACTGATATTCCTTCTTTACAAGTTTTCGCGCGAAGATTGTCTCCTAATATTCAGATAGGATAAGATGATCATTTCTGATTCTAAATCAATTCAATTTGATTCTTGGACAAAATTCATGACATTAGAGAAGGGCAAAATCATGAACAGTAACACTTGGTAACATCATCAAATGGTCGTGTGCGCACACAAATACTCGAGAGAGTAACACAACTAACCATACCAACGATAACCCAACGATCCGATACAAGGAAGGTGAAGGAATTGAGGGCACTAGAACTACACGATCAGAGGCGATTGTACCGAAATAGCTCAAGAAAAACCTGCAATATTCAAGATGGACAATTTTCTGATGCCTTTTTACCATCATGCAAGTCCCATACAAGTCCCATACAAGTCCCATACAAGTCCCATACAAGTCCCACAGTGCTTTATCTATACACTAAACAAAAGTAGAATAAAGACAATGTCTTAGCCCAACAAAACTCCCTGAATCAAAGCCACTATTTGACCTTAACTCAATGGACTCCTTTCCGGACAGTCAATGGGATGGAAGATGGCTACTACTATGTCGAACAACTGCACCTAACTAACATTCTGTCAAAAGTTTTTTAAGTTGCTTGCGAAACTTAAAATGTATCCGAATTGATAGAAGAAGCAACAACAATATGTGACTTATCCGTTAAATGGTACCATCAAGAACACAATAATATCGTACTAAACCGCAAAATATGCTGGCTGTCATCAAGATTCACGCCTCATACGAAATTATGCCTTCCTCACCTTCGTATTATCTCTTGAATTGAAGTCAGAGATTTCACCTGAACCTATCCAAGGTAACGTAGGCGGTACTGATCCTGGCCCCCGTAACATAGAGTTAGATCGACAGAATCCAGACGTACTTACCCCGCCAAGAACTGATCACGGAACCTTACCCAACTTGAAATTTTCTTTCGGCATGGCACACAATCGACTCCAAGGTGCAGGCTGGGCACGTCAAGTTACTATGCGAGAGTTGCCGGCAGCCACCACGTTGGCTGGAGTAAACATGCGTCTGAATCCAGGTGGGATCCGAGAGTTGCATTGGCATAAGCAGGCAGAATGGGCGTACATGCTCGATGGGCGTGCTCGAATAAGCGCAGTAGACCAAGACGGACGCAATTTCCTTGACGATGTCGGAGTTGGGGATTTATGGAACTTTCCCGCAGGGGTTCCACATTCGATTCAGGGATTGGAAGAAGGCTGCGAGTTCCTTCTCGTATTTGATGACGGTTCCTTTTCTGAAGATGCAACTTTTCTGCTAACAGATTGGTTTGCACATACACCGAAAGAGGTGCTGGCAAAGAATTTTGGAGTCTCAGAAACTGATTTTGCCAATCTTCCAACTGACATCGATCGAACAAGGTATATCTTTCATGGTGAGATTCCACCATCTATCTCATCAGACATGGTAAGTGATTCATACGGGGAACGATCTTTCAGCTATCCTTTCTCAACGCAGCAGTCAGTGAAGACGAGCGGAGGCAAAGTAAGAATTGTTGATTCAACCACCTTCCCTGCTGCATCGACGATCGCAGCAGGGCTGGTAGAGATCGAACCTGGGGGTATGCGGGAGATGCATTGGCATCCTAACTCTGAAGAGTGGTAGTACTACATTGAGGGAAGGGCACGGATGGGTGTGTTTGCGTCAGAAGGTAATGCACGAACTTTCAATTATCAAGCTGGGGATGTGGGCACCGTTCCGTTCGCTTATGGACACTATGTTGAAAATATAGGCAAAACGCCGCTACGTTTCCTTGAAATATTTCGAAGTCCACATTTTCAAGATGTTTCACTAAACCAGTGGCTGGCTTTAACACCCCCGGAGCTAGTACGGGCTCATTTGAATCTGAACAAGAACGTGATGGGCTCACTGCGTAAGGAAAAGTGGCCAGTCATCAAAGATATGAAGCATTAATCCAAGTAACTATATTACAAGAGATCTTGATAGCAAACATCTCAGCAAAATATTCTTGAATGGATCTCTATTAAAGGAACATTATATTGTTATGTAAGACAAGCCTAAAACCAAGTTCAAAAATGGATCACATATCACTGGGCCAACAGTAAATTAGTTCACTATTAGGATTCATGGACCAGCGAAGAGAGGGAGAACGAATTGAGACTTCTGTATTTGGGCGAGGGAAAGGAATCAGAACCACTACAATTTATTCGAATTTTTTACTAACGCCGAAAAGACCTAAGAAAAGTATCTTACAAAATTAAATAAGTTCCTAAAGATTATCAACTTTGATCTGGAGAGTAAGTCAACATTACAATAAAGATGCAAGGTGCTTTCAAATAGGGAAAGATCCGAGAACGGATGTCCCGTACCATGATAGTCAAATTTGGTCCAAACCACAAGGATTGAGATAATCGGTAATGAGATTACAGAATCAACTCTTCGTGGCTATATGAAGGGCTTGAAATTAGTCTATGAGATGGATGCCTTTTCGGTCCCACAGAAACAGATCACAAGGGGACTTCACAAGAGTGAGAACTACGCCGACGACGAATTTCTAGGCGGACAAAATACAGAGAATAATTCCATGTAACTAACAATAGTGCCCTTCACTACAGGACGCTGACAGATTCCAGGCGGTGCTATATTGTTCTTCATTAGGGCCATCGCTTAGCGGAGCACTTCATTCTATTTCCACTCATATCCCGTCGCCTTAAATTTTTGGGAGGAGACAGAATGGTAACCGCAAAAACCATCTGAAATGACGCATATTTAATCAGTCTGGCTCAGTAAAGGGGGGAGAACCTCCCTTAAGCCAAGTCTCGAACGAGCATAAATAAATTGAAATGGTTGTTACACTCGTGTTTAAAAAGATCCAAAAATTTGGTGCAGCTCCTGCGCGACTACAAACTACTTAAATGCCACATGAAGGGAAGTAGTATTAAATGTCAACTGAAGAAGAACATATGAAAGTTTTACAAGGTAAAATACTGACAAGTCCTAGTGCCGATGAAACCAGTTTATTGTTGCATCAATTGGAAGATTTCGGGCACAAATCTTTACCATGCATGTTTGAAATTTTGAGTCTATCTCACAATAGTGACATTGTTCGAACCACTAATTCTTGTATCGAACGGATAAAACAACAGTTCGAGTGGTCGGATTCCTGAAACTATCATTCGTTGTTTTCCATAATACGTGAGGTTCTGTCCATAACTCATTCAATGTCGTATGCGCTAGCATTGCTAGCATTGCTAGCATTATGGCATTATGACCTGTCAAAATATATCTCAGTCTAATGCCTTGTCTGATTTCGATTTAGCACAATGAATGGTTAGTTGTCTGTTCATTTTCAATAGTTGTATTTTCTTGCTATCGTTAGTGTCTTGATATTGCCTGAAGGTTTGTCCAAGATAGAGTAGTTGAACATTCTGCAGCATGAGAATATCTTCCAATTCCAATTTTCTCTATTTCCAAATTTACAACGTCGTTTGAAAGGCTACGGGTTTCATTCATTACAATATTGATAGCTATAGACTGAACTGTGGCCAACCAGCGAGATCTTTTACACAATATTCTCAGTAACTCCCCTTCCAACGTCCTGTATACCCGTATTCTCGAAAATGATATTGATTGGATCATTTGGCGTACAATGAAGTTGTTGTGTAATATTCAAATTTGAAAGTTTGATAAATCATCGACACATTGAGGAATTAATTTAATGTTTCATAACATTATCAGGAACTACATAATGGTGCGCACCACAATACGATAGATTTAGGTGATGATAACAAGTCGTTCCGCTATCCTGTGAACAAATTGCTGGGGCCTACTGGCCTACTGGCCTACTGACGCTATGATGACAGGAGTTACCGTTAGCGATCCTTCTGGCCTTTCCACCATTGATCCAATTTGGCCGAAGATATGGCGGAGATTAGATGAATATTTTCGTAACCATCAGAATCTAGATGACTTTCTAACCTGGCTGGACGCCAAAGGAGAGCGTGTAGATATGTATCTACCATCATCGGATCGACATAGCCATGAATTGATTAATGTTGAACATCTTGAACGTTCAAAACGGTCAAAGATATTTGCCTTATGGGTGTTCAATCACCGTTCAATCACCGTTCAATCACCGTTCAAAGAGTCGTTCAGTGATTTCATTCAGAGATATAAGTGAGGTGTTGGCCCAAATGGGACGATATTCGAATTGTCTGTATTGTCATATTTTCGTAATAATAAAGTTCGCTTTCAGGGATCTAATATCGAAAATTTCTTAGTTTACTTAAATTCGACAAAGATTTAATAGAATGTTGGTTACAGGAGATTCCAAATATCATAACATGGCAAACAGTCAGAGAATTGTAATCTTTTTTCTAATCTCCTTATTGCTGACTATATCAATTTACACATTAATGTTCTCCGAGACAGCAGACGCACAAGTGAGTTCAAACACTTTGGAATCGATTGTAAATCAAACAAGGTCGTCAGGTGAAAGTGCGCAGATCGATATGGGTGGCATTCCTCAATATATTTTTGGTGATCTTCTCTCAGATACCATTTTCGTAGCAAACTACAAAGGGGACCATGTAAATGGGACAATAACCGCTATTGATCCAAATACTTATGACGTGAAAACTATGCTTGTTGGTACCAACCCCACTTCCATTTTTGGAAATCGATTTTTTTCAAATCTTATCTACGTAGCTAATTCAGGTTCCCAATTAAATGACGTTAATGGAAGTGTATCTGTAATCGATACCATTAATAACAACGTAATAAAAACCATACCCGTTGGAATTAATCCTAGGTCGGTTTACGGGTTCGCTGATTTTGCAACTCTTTTGGGAGATTTTGGCAAAGGATCATCATTATATCGTATCTATGTAGTTAACGCAGGTCTTATGCAGGGTAACGTTAATGGGAGTGTATCTGTAATCGATCCTTATAAGAATTCTGTAATAAAAACTATACCCGTTGGAAATAATCCTAGATCTGTTTCTGGCATTTTACGTTTCGTTAATTCTATCTATGTAGCCAACTCAGGTTCAGACACTGTATCTGTAATCGATACCACTAACAATACTGTAATAAAAACCATATCCGTTGGAAATATCCCTATCTCTACTTTTGGAGACCCATTCTCGCTTCGAATCTATGTAGTCAACTCCGGTCCTACACCGGGCAATGCTAATGGAAGTGTATCTGTAATCGATCCTTATAAAAATACTGTGGTAAAAACTATACCCGTTGGAAATAATCCGAGATCCATCTCTGGCTCTTTTCCTCCGCATATCTATGTAGCCAACTCAGGTTCAGACACTGTATCTGTAATCGATACCACTAACAATACTGTAATAAAAACCATATCCGTTGGAAATACTCCTAGTGCCATTTTCCGTAATAGTTTTTACTCAAATCTTACTTACGTCGCCAACTCAGGTTCAGACACTGTATCTGTAATTGATGTAAATACTTATAATGTGACTAATATCCACGTTGGGCAATCTCCTTCTTTCGTTTTCGGTAACCCTTCTGAATCAGATACCGTATTCGTCGCCAACACTGGCTCAAATGGCGTTGCTGTGATAAATAGCATGAAAAAGGAGGTAGTCGCAGGAGTAGCATTTAATTTAATCCCCCTCAAATCAGGCAGCATAATTTGTGACACAGACTTGGGGAGATTAGATGCTCCTATAAACCACTTTTTATATGTCACATCCGGTGCAAAATGCACCGCCAAACCTAGCAAGGGATTTGAATTTAGTAGTTGGAGTGAATCTTTAAATGGAAATTCGACTAGGACAGTTAGCGCAAGTTCTGGCTCAAATTGGACTCCAATGCTTGACTTCTTCGCTATTAAACTCGATGATCCTGCTTCTTCGTCTCCTTTCACTTCATTTCTTGACTTTATTAACGTTGGATCTGATGATCCTGCAGCTACACTTACCGTTAATAGATTTGGTAACTTTACTGCGTACTTTAGAGCTCTTCCATCCCCCTTGCCAGCCGAATATTGGGCTACGTTATTTAGTGTAAGCGTTACCGCAGTAGTTGGTGCATGGCTTATTCCAACCAGTATAGGCTGGATTAGGTTAAGGAAGCAAATCTCGGTATTACATTCATATCATCGGAATGTGACCTCACTCTATAACGATCATAAGTTAGATGAAAGAGATCTCGAAGAATTAGACTCAATGAATAGCAATATTGCAGATTCTTACGCCAAAGGCAAGATAAATAATGAACAGCATGCCAATTTGAAAAAGGAGGTTTCAGCGCTCTATGAAGAAATATACAGGAAATAAATTGATTCTTTAAAGGAATCATCTGACAGTAATGCGAATCGTAAAGCTCTTATCGAACAGATGAGGGAGGAGATGTTAGATGCATACTCAAAGGCAAGATAGGAGAGCTACATTATAACCTCTTGAACGAAAGGATTGCTAAATTAACTTCGAAAAAGGACGGCCTTAATAGTAGTTAAGCCAGTTAGAAGGAATGTATTCGTAATATGAAGCAAAGATTATTACAAGAATTGCCAAGCCAACTGCTATGCCAATAGTAAATCGAACATCCTTCAGTAACCTCTTCCCCTTGGGATCCCTTCTGATGATATGTTGAAGACCCATAAAAAAAATAGGCGAATGTTTAAAAGTTTAATTGTAGATTACAGGTGCGATTGGCTATCTCTTCCTGTCTCGTATCGATAGTACGTAAAGTCATCTTTACAGACGGATAGAATTGTAATCATCTATTCGTACACATATGTGGTATCGTTCGTATTCTATTCTCGTATCTGAGCAACAAGGTAATCTTGTCACATTGCATTTGAATGTAATAAATGAAGAAGTGAACCACTTGTTCACCGCTCTTAGTACTGGAAAAGCTGTTACTATAGTAATTTGTTTCCAAGGAGCAAAAATGATAGTATCTTAAGTCATTTCATGACGGACAGCAATGACGAATTTCCGAACGGGACTACAAATCCAAAATCTTGATGGAATGCAACTGCGCAAGCGGGTGATGGACATAGCATTCGTTAAGCAGTTTATAATAGGGAGATGCACAGGCCACCATCATAAATACAAGGATATCCAATTTCGCTCTGTTGCAAGGAGGTAGGCAGTTTTGGGGCGAGACTTTTTGAAAGTGTATACTGATAGGGAGAATATTTGCTCCTAAGATTCGAGTGTCACATCAAGTCACTTAGTGATAAAAGAATCGAGACTTGACTTAGAGGAGGGGGCGGCAAATATAATGGTAACAATGAATAGATTATCCATTACTTTTATCCCTTGACTACCTTAGAAAACGATTGATTTAGACACAGTTGATATGAGCTTAGTAAAAATGGATTGATCTTTTGTCATTTGGTAATAGCCGGGCTGAATCATATGAATATGTCTTTCAATCGAGAGCAAGATGATGGGGCGGAGGACCTACAATACTAACTACGCGCAGGTTCTCTGGGATTTCAGTCAAGCTAATGCTATTACCTTGAACCTTAATAACATCCTTTAGGCCTTTTCGATCCATTGTTGTAAGTATATCTACACGTTCTCGCTTTGTATCTAACCAATTTAGAAAGTCATCCAGATTTTGATGGTGCGCAGAACCAAAATATTCTTCTAGTCTGCGCCATAGTTTGGGCCAAATTGGATCAATGGTGGAGAGGCTGGAACCATTACTCACGGTAACTCCTGTCATAGTAGCGTCAGTGGGCCAGTAACCACTTGATGACTGCCTAGCAGAATACAGAGCTTCATTAAATGCTTCTCTTAAATCTGCAAATAATGTATCATAATACAATGGGTAACCGTACCCGGCAGCCATTTGTTTGTAATTAATTGAGTTACGGACCATTGCTTGGTTCAGGAAGACGTCTGATCCGTCCTTTCTATCTATGTTGCCACTGAAAGCAAAGCAGATAGGTCTTCCATGCGGATCTACCATTCGCGAAAGAAGGTAGCCTTCAGGCTGCAGATTACTATTTTCATCATAATTTATTAATGATAACATGCTATTCTTTGCATCTACGGAGAGAGGCTTTGTAGCACCCTTTTCAATAGCGTCGATTCCTTCAAACCTCGTCTGAACCGTCCGATTATCAAAATTTATATTGACTGTTCCACCTTTTAGCTTCAGCCAATAAATGGGATCATCTGCTCTAAATCTTACAGAATCTCCGTCAGGCACTCCGACTTTTGGAACAAACTTACCTTTAATCAAAGTAAATGGCATTAATCACTATTTTGATATGCGTAGTATATTAGGATTTTTAATGTATTTGGAATGATATAAGTAGAGGTTTAGAGTGATATTATGCATTTGCGCCAACTGGAATGAATTTCCTTCTCCATTCAATTGAACGGTCACTGCTTATGAACTAAGAACTGACGAAGCAGCAGAGATCTGTTGATTCTAAGTGATTTCAAGATTCTAAGATCGGTAATGCATGCAGCCATTGGGTAAGCCAGAAAGATGGCGATACACATAAGCTTACAAACAAGATTGAAGTCACCGTTACCCGGATCTTATTATCCCTGTTAGGCCTATCACTAGTCTAATGTGTTCCCCTACCATATCATTCCTATTCTTCGCATCTGTCAATTTGTTTCACCAAAGTCTCATCTCGCCTTCCTTTTTTTTAGATCGTTGCACGGGCCAGAAGTTAATGATATTGATAATTCCGACGCCATAATAATGAACGTCGCTACGACCGTTACCATAATAATGCTCTCTCCAAGTAGCTAAGAAGATATGACACTCTATCGATGTTCCTGCATACGGAACATTACAGGATTTAATACGCTCGCTATTTTATGGTCCTATTTCTTAGTCTGAGAGTATTTAATAAAATCCCACGCTAATCAACGATCTCTATTCGTTCTGCCAAAAATGTCTTCCCGACCAAAAAGCCGTCACATTCCACTTCGTGTCCAACATACTGAGTTAGACCCGAATCACCAAAAGCAGGTCCTCTCTTGCGTCGCAGAGAGTACCGATGGCCATCAGGAGTTTCAATAAAAAGTGCTTTATGCTCACTCTTGCTCCCTCTGGCATATATTCCAGTAATAACTCGACCGCGGAAGGAGGTGACCCTATTTGGTTGTATGGAGCTCATTTACTGCAGGATTTATCGTTGGTGATATATTCGATATCCTATGATATGGCCGTTTAATTCCTTGGCCACTACAGCAACACCGCGGTTAATTTTTAGAGTCGTGTCCCCTTCCGGTTTCCCGATAGCAATAAGATAACGCAATCGTTGAGTTCTGACTTTTTTGGTTCGACTTTTAGATGCAGGTGGCTTTTCTACCTCATAAGCCATAAACGGTTGATCCCCGTTGAGCCCGGCACTTCTGGCGATGTCGGTCAATGTGGCTCTTGTCTCTTGGGACAATCTGCCCAATGCTACTCGTTTGGAAGCAGTAGATTTGTTCTCCGCAAGGAATTTGCCAGCCAGCTTCATTTTCTGCCTGCGTTCTGCACGAAAGTACCGATCCATATCTGCTTTCGTTACTCCGCCAGGAATGCTAGTCGCACTCTGTTCTGCGACCGGATGCACACTAGGATCACCTAACAGACAAAATTGTGCAAGAGTCTTGAGATCCATCGCATCCATTTGTGCATTATCCCGCACAAACAACTGACGTGCCATAAGTGCAGCATGACCTAGAGAAGCACCATCCAATATCTTTAACAGAAAATACTGGCATATTAGGTCGGCTGCACCATTTGCATCAGCCGGACCGTAAGCGATAGTCGTACTTCCAAAATAACCATAAGCTCCCTGTTCTAGATAGCTTTGGCAAATGGGTAGATCAATACCCAATCTAACTGAATTGTACAATTGCGAACCATAACAACATTCCACTGCTGCGACTGTTCCCTCAAGAATCTCTCCAGTAGCAGATTCGGTGGTTAACGATGTAGGAAAGCTTTGGTCCTCACTATCGATCTGCCCATAAAATTCTGGCGCCGCGTCAGCGCCATGACAATTGATAAAATGCATACGATTACGTAGTTCGCCGCTGGGGTAGTTTGGACCAGATGGAGGCGCTAGAAGCAATTTACTTGAATTGCCGAAGATATTATTGAGGCTAAGCCGAGTCGAGCCCTGCCATATCCCTGCAGAAAGTCCTAGGTAGCTCATGTAATCGTCCGGTGGTCGCGTCTTGTAATCCACGGCTGTTTTCATCAAAGAAATAAGATAGGAAGGTTCGCTGGCGCCCACCAAGTCTGGCAGCCTTCCGATTACTCGTGTTGGCCCTACGAAGCGTGCCGGGTCTCGAGAATAGGGCGCGTCGCATGCATATGGTAGATCACCCCAGGCGTAATCGTCATCATCTGATGGAATATCGTCGCCTCGATAATGGGTAGGGTTGGTGAGATCTTGGTGTGGCAGGATATCTGGGGAACCAAGTATCATGAGGTAATGAGGATTATGGAACTTAAACACGTCATCGATGGCCTTCTTGTTCTGGCGTGAGTCTGTAGTCCTAGTGACGGGCTTACTGCGAAGTCTATTCATTTCTGCTTTATCATCAAGGTACACAATACTATCCTTGATACCGCGTTTCTCGTCGGCCTGTTCCAATAAAGTGATCGCTTTACAAATATTCTCGAACCCAATGTTGCCATACTTAGTAATTAAACCTTCGCGATTGGTAACAATGATTTTATCATACACTGATGCTTGGTTTATGCCACAATATATGTAAGGTTTTCGATACTAGTCAATATCTCGGTTTATTTGTGGGATTCAGTTCGAAATATCGCATCTGGCCCCAGCGAATTATAATATACTACCACTCGTCAACTTCGGCATAAAAATTACATTGCAATGTCGTATTCATGAGAAATCTGGGGCTCTAGCAACGTGATTTAAACCTGCAATATTTCTTAACTCATTTTGTGACGACACCGTAATGCTAGATTGAGGATCTCACTTTGTCCATGCATTGATTTGTTAGCCAAATTGGATAAAACGTGGCACCATTTTGACCATTTGCTACGAATACACAGCAGATAGGTTAAAAATTAATTTAGAAATAAGAAACA
Source organism: Nitrososphaerales archaeon TH526 (assembly GCA_014523665.1). Lineage (GTDB taxonomy): Archaea > Thermoproteota > Nitrososphaeria > Nitrososphaerales > Nitrososphaeraceae > TH5896. Next base: position 409 of record JAATVR010000610.1, on the reverse strand, counting down.
AAAATGGGCAGGATGCTAACTATAGAGTAACGATTATTCTTTGAACCGAATACTTTCTCTATATGCTAAAATATTAGAAAATTTCACAAGCGAGTTTGACGCTTAGTTCAATTTGAGCATTAATAGTATAAACGCTGATTGCTTTGAATAATCTAGCGCATCGAAATCTTGACTCTCCACGAGAGTAAGCATGGACGTGAATGAATGATTTTTAGCAAGGTTTTTTGACTTGTCTGTTTCTGATAATAGCATTACTGGAACAATTTCTAACGAACGACGAAATTAACTATCACCAAAATAAGATAGTAATGCGTCAATCACCATTGAGTTGTGCTTGATCTGAATCCTGTCGCAGGTCGGACAAAGATACTGTGCCTCCGTTCCCACAAAGTGCTAGCGCCGGTTATAT
>JAATVR010000609.1 GCA_014523665.1 Nitrososphaerales archaeon TH526 | reverse complement strand
CAAATTATTTTATATGATTGAGATGATTTCTTCTCTGAGGCGATATCCAGAGCTCGCCATGCATCCTCATATCCCTTTTCCTTCATCAAGATCATTGTTTCCTTTGAAAAGTCGGCCGCTTTCCCAAAGATCGTCCCCTGGTCATCTTTCCTATTTATATACACGACTCTTGCCACATCAAATCTACCATCTATCAGATCCTTATAGGTTCTGTCGTTTTGAAGCTCGTCTGGGGCAGCTTCGTACTTGTTATCAGTAACACGGTACTCATTGCTACTTCTTTTTTGACTATGCGTTAATCCTCCTAGGATACTTTGATATTCCTCTTCGAATCCCTGAATCTTATTCTTATCAAATATGCCAATATGCTTCAAGGCCAAATTCTTCATTTGTCCATGCAATATCAAATAATCTGTTATCAACTCTGATATTTTTATGTCGTATCTCGTCTTATCATGAAATCTTATGTCCAATTCTCTATCTTGAATAATATCTGGATCTTTCGGGGGAATATCCTGGTCTTGTTCGACTATGGGATACAAATTAGCTATATAGATTTCTAGATGTGGAACATGGAGCTCATTACTATCGCTATCAATACTTCCAGCTCCATCGACTGCTTTACTACTTTTGTTTTTCATTTCATCAGTGTTATTTAACCTGGCATTCTGCAAAGTGTACCAGTAGTATCTATGCAAGTGTAGTACCTCTCTTAGTGGAGTATTACTAAGGTAAGCACCATCCCAAAAGTATCGTCTCTTGTCTTTATTACTATCATCTTGCTCATCTAGCAACCATGGATAATCTATTACAGTATGTGGAGACATGCTCGCTCTGACGTGTTTCATACTAATCCCATCAGTATATTTTATTATGTGCTCTGGAAAGGAACTAGTACCATCTTTGTATTTGCTCTCACACAGGTAGCTGTCAAATGTCACACTCGATGTTGCATCTTGAATATCTACGGCCACAATTAACAATCTTGGTTCTCCTTTTTGAAATTCTGTCTTTATTGGATCATTTTCATAATTCCAAAAATTCTGGTCCATTGCTACCTTAGCCAATGCACTGTTATCAAACCTTGTTAATCGTGGAACCCCAGTAAAAAATTTGGTGTCAGGCTGCGGAAAGTTTGGAGTAACCACCTTATTTGGAAGAAGATAAGGGAAATATAACCATGAGAAGAATCTCCTAGCAGTTTCTGCATCCGCAGCAGGTGTAACCATATCATCTCGCAGGTAAAGGTAGTACGGATTGAATGTATTATTTTCTGGACTAAGCATTTCAGATTTAGAATTACTTAAGTTATCAAGATAACTTTTAGTCCAGTGCTGTATATTAGAAGTGGCAACATGTAAGAAATTCCACCAGGTATCAAAAAATTGGTTCTCAAAAGGTGGGATTGAAAATGTTATGGCATCCCAGAACCTTTCAAGATCCACAACTGATTTACTCCACATTTCATTAATGGGAACTTTAGGACTCTTAGCCTTCATACTCTGCTTTATTGAGTTGACAATCAATGCCGCATTTAGAGCACCGATCGATGTCCCTGCAATAATATCAAATAGTGGTCTATTCTTTCTTGCATCATTTTCTTTATCTTTTGCAGAGAGTCTTTCACACAATGCCCTGTATGCACCGACTTCGTAGGCTCCAAGCGCACCACCCCCTTGCAGAATCAATACTCTTTGTATCGTCTTTACAATGATCGTAATCCACGATGGATCACTCTCTAGCCTGCTGTTGAAGTCCTTAACTACAAGTTTGAATACAAGAGATAGGTACGTCTGGTTATCTGGCCTACTTGGATCAAAGCTCACATAAGGGGCAATGAAACTAGCGTTTCTAGTATTTTCTTCTACGGGTTCAAGGAAGAAATCGGGTCTATTACCATCACTACTATCGCGATCCAGGTTCCAAGAATACATAATGTTTTTATTCGCTATTTTACCCCCATCGAGATTGCAACTACCTTCCAGAACTACTTTGTCTCCTTCATATACGATCTGTTTGGGACCGGCATATGCGACAGGTTTTTCGTGATTAACACGGGAATCTATTGGTACTGATTTAGGCGTATTATTCTTCCCCCTGAGGTGATACTTCTTTCATCTAGCGTCCTATTATGGAAAGTTTTTGCAAATATATACTTCTCGATTTTACTACAGACTCATAATTAAGTGATATGATTGAGGGCTCATTATCTTTAGTGGAACACAGTAAGAATGTAATCTTAGTTGGTTTCTTTGAGATGCCAGTGTTTTCTACTATTCAGCACCAAATCGTAAATCAACCAGGTAAAAATGGCGCTGGAAGTCATGGTACATCGGGGCCGTGGTCCATACAATACTTTCTAATAACAAATGACAGTGTCCCCAGTATAGCAGAATCTCCCAGCCCATTTGTGCTTGTGGTGTTCATGTCTTCGCAAGGGGTAATGATGATCATCTTCTACACTTGTAAGTTTATTTATGTAGGAAGTATCGCATTTTCCAACTACCGTAAGTGGTCTTCCATCATGTGCAACTATTTTGCATTTTTTAGTTTCAATAACATAGTATCTGTAGGCTTCCAATTGCTTTGATAACGTGATTCAATCACTTCTATATATTCAAAATTAGTCTTGACACTTCCGGCTGTTCCATTGGACTTTAGATCCATATTCAGCTTTTATTATTGATTGTCTTTATACATATTCAACTTTGCAATCTCGATGATAAAGATGAGTTCAGTTAGATCTTACACATACCTTACTACCTCGCATATGGTAACTAATGATTAGGTGGCTGATATGTACATGCGTCATGGTGAAACAACTATATTCACGATGGGGTGCTTCCAAGACATTAAATGGTAATTAATACTGAATGAGAGCTGAATAAATTTCGGCGCCGAAAATATATCTTGTGATTGCCCATATTCATATCCAAAAGCTTTCATTCTTCTACGTGTTGCAATAACTTGCAGGAGTCTAATGTCCAAAAGTGAAATAATGATCGGTAGGAGCCGTTCAAAGATTTGAATCATTCTACCCCAACTTAGCCCAAATCAATCCGAATCAAATAAGATAAAATGATTCTAACGCGGACTTGAATTAGTGCATAAAGCTCGTTTCATCTCATTGAAGATGGATATGCCTTCAACTGAACTCGTACGGCAACCATCAAGCAAATTTAAATGCTTATAACCCAATCATATTGACTTGTGTATATATCATAGGGATCCCTTTTTGCTGGATAGGACAACAATTTTTTTAATGAAATAATGTTTTTAAATGGAGCGTTTGTAGCATAATTTTAAAATGAATGGTCCAGGCGATGACATAGTAAGAAGGAGGATGAACATTAGTAGCTATGACGCGCCTCGATTGAGTACCTTTAGAAAAGCAATGACGAAATTTATGGCCATAACAGATAACAGGGGCTATAATCACATGGCAGGCAATCACGGTGTTCCCGATTGGTATTGTTGGCATGGTCAAAGCAGTCGAAGGTTCCCCTTTTTAAGAACGCATGCTTTTCTTCCTTGGCACCGCGCGTATCTAAAAGTATTTGAGGATCATTTACTGGACCATGATTCGAATATTTCATTACCTTGGTGGGATGCGACTTCACCCCTGTCACATAGAGAAGGCATACCTAAGGCTTATAAGGAACCAACTGCGGATGGAACGCAAAATCCGTTATACAAGTTTCATATTCCTTCACAAGATGCTGATACGAAGCGAAATCCTAGACGTCCTCGCCAGCTGCCAGCAAATTCATCTGTGAAAGCGTTGTATGATATTTCAGATTTCGGAGAATTTAGTACAGCGTTACAAGAAGTTCATGATTCGGTCCATGTTTGGTGTGGTGGATCGATGAGCACTCAGGCTTATTCTGCGTACGATCCGGTCTTTTGGGCACATCATTGCAATATAGATAGGATATGGGCCATTTGGCAGACCAAACATGGAAACAATTTGCCTGAGGGTTTGCCAGAAATGGATCTAGAACCTTTCCCATATCGTGTCAAGAATGTTCTAAAAATATATGACCTGGGATATGAATACGCTGCAGGAGGTTCTGAGGTAAAATTTTGAAAAAAAGGAAGGAGGAAAAAGTTATGAATAATAAATTACAGCACAAAAATGATGAGAGTGGAGATGGTATAGAAGATAAATTTGGTAACAAGTTAACCACTCCCGAGATGAGTTTAATGTACGACCGGAACGAAAACGAATTCTACAAAGCTATAATTGAATTTTACGGAGTAGACACTAATGGACCTTCGTATGAAGGACGAGTGTTCCTTAATAATCCTAGAGCAGATGAGAATACCCCATTGAATGAATCGAATGGTTATGTTGGTTCGTACAACGTTTTTGGTCACGACGGTTGTTGGGGTGACGAAGGTCATTGCGAACCCGCCCCATTTAGGACATATGATTCTAGGATACATAGTCATGTGGATCCAGTCTATAAGTCAGTGGAAGCTACTAAATTGCTAAAAAAATATGCACGGACTAGGTCGAAGTTTACAATAACTGTAGTTCCTAGGATTAGAAGCGGTCAACGGCTGAGCGATGCCAAAGATGTGCTAAAGTACAAAAGAATCCGAGTAACCTGTTATGAAAACCCTGCAGAATTGGGAAAGTCTGCTTGACCGTTTAAACACCATCTTTTGAAGAATTTCAGATAAGACAAAGTAGATAGCTAACATTTCACTAACTAAAGACCAAAATACCGTCTGAACGGTGACAAAATTGAATTGAACATAATAGGATGAAATACGTAAGTAGGAGTAGGCTGGGGTGATATATAGTATTATAGATTATATTTAGCAAATCTCTCTAGCATACTAGCAGTATTAAAAATAATGAATTACAAATATGATTAGAATTTCTCTCATGGATGGATAGAAACTTAAAAAGGGATTTAGTTATTGGGAACGGGAAGTGGTATACGATATAATATCTAAGAGGAACACTAAATTTTCAATTGACTCTGGATGTCAAAGTTAGCTTTATCATCTAGACAATTGAGCGCTTCCAGATTCAATAGTAGCGTAGATTTGACTCCACTATTCAAATTATTCTTTATAGAAGATTGGTTGGAAATAAGACATAAATAGACAGTCGGAATGAGACTAATTGATGGGAAGTGAAGATTTTTACAGGAAATGGTATGAAGATACGAAGAAGTGGTTCGAGGATTCTGGAAAACGAGTAAAGACCAATGAGGTATTAATGGAACAATTCAATAAGCAGATTGAACAGTTTAACGCTCAAACAAAGAATTCATGGGATCAACTCACAAAAATACTGCAAACTTCGTACGTTGACTCTACACAGAGAACAATAGAAACTAGCTCAGGTCCAGGACCAGTTTTTAAGACGACCATAGATATAGACGGCGACTTGAAAAATGAATTTCCAAGTTCCGCACCTGAAGCCAATAGTGTCTATTGGGCTCGACATAATCAGCTGGTGGATGCAGCCTTGACTACGCAGAAGGAAATTATCATTAAGGTAATTGATACGATAGGGTCGACTATTCAAAAGGTTGTCAATCCGATTAGTATTTCCGGTAGTGATATATCTATGCTCATGAACTTGTTTAGTAGGCCAGGATTGTAAGTGAAGTCATTTTACAGGGCTATATTACCATATATACGTAAGCATGGTCGCAGAAAATCATTATGATGGATCGTATGACTTTACCCTATAGTGTTTCCCAACTCGCTTAAATAGGAATTTTACCTACATTCATCTATGAAACAGCCAGCTTTATTTGTACTGGTTATATTGTTGACTACCTCCATGGTAGTATGTGCTATATTTGAAATCTCCTTAGAGGGAAGAAAGAAGTTCCAACTAAATTTTGCAATTGCCTCTTCTTAGATTTCTGCTAAAAACGTGTATGTTTTCTCATTTTCAAATATCACTGGTGACGATAGGATCTCATTTGGATTGTCAACGGACGGCGGTGCAACATTTACGAGCAAAACGGATCTTCTAAATAGAACCCTCTCAAATTCAAGTGACATAGAAATATCATCAACCAACCAAAACGTTGTGGTAAGCTGGTCTGAACGAAATGCGAGTATTGGTGATCCTTTAAGTACTGCACATCCAGGAGGTGGCGTAACGCTTGGAGTAATTCTGCTTCAAACACCAAATCAAAGTATTAACAGTGTGGAATGACACATAGATTGTTCAAATCATCTGCCTACTGCACAATGTCTTATACGATTAGAACTTGCTCGTTACATGTACGCTCAAAAAATTATAGAACGTATATTCATTTTACAAATCTTATTCTAATACAAATCTATATGACATAAGATTGATTCAAATAGGAGATGATCTTCATGGCATAAACTCTCCTGTATCGATCCATGATTCGCTAATTATTGTCCAGGCATCATCAGCCAGCACATCGCCATTAAATTTGGGTTGAAAGAATTGATATGGGATCCATCCGTATCCATAATCTCCCCAGTCTTCGCCCCACGAATTCCTAATTAGAAAGCATCCCGTTGCAGTGTTACCGTCTCTACCATTAGTAGACACCTTATTGTCATCATAGCCGACTATCAGCACAGAGTGCCCCCCTTCAAATCTTTCCGTATTTGCTGGAAAGGGTATTACACCACCATTGCGGTAGGAGTCCCAAATAGAGTGAAAAACATAAAATCCAAAGTCAACCGCAAATCCGTACGAGACAAACTCTTTGATTCTTTTGATATTCTCATCTGCATATATGGTATTATCTAATCTAAAATGTACGATCGACTTAAAGTATTGTCCCAGGGTCCAAAGCCAGGGGTCAGGCATTCTATCAAATTCTACCGGGTCATCTGTGTAAGGCCAATAATTTTCTTGTGGTATCCCAAACAGTCGTATTGCTCCTAGCGTCGTCCTAATATAAGCACCAGAATCACGTATGCCTTCGCGTCCCATTAGTAATCTTGTGGCTTTATACAAAAAGAGTCTTGAACCATCTATGTATCTTCCCATAGCCTTATTTTGCATATATTCATACATCCCTACACCAGCATTTGCAGTACAACTACCTAAATCACCTTGATCTTCAATAAGTGGACACCACTTACGGTAGTCTACCTTGTTAGGAAGGTCGGTCGCGCGCTTAGCCTTCAGTTTTTTATTATTGTTGCTCGTTAGAATTTTTTTGACCTTAGGATCCTCAAGAGAAAAATCTCTCGGGTCAATTGGATCTCGCAACCAACCCATACCTTTAAGTTTGGAAACCATCAAATGTATCTGCTAACAAAGGAATTCTTATATTTTTTGGTAGTGAACTCATAGTAACGTCCTTTAACGCGTCTCAAGTAGTAGTAGTAGCAGTAGCAATAGCAGTACTACTATAGAACCTATAATTGCCAGTCCAAATGGTGCAGCTTCAATTACGAATGCTACCGATGTATCGAATTGTAACCTAGATGGCAGTACAGCTGTAATTTGACAAAAGTGTGATCTTGCCAAGGATCAATCATGTAAACCTCATACGAATAATGGCAGGATACATCAGAATGGATTTGCAGTTGTAGTTATGAATAAGGGGAAATATAAGTTAAGAGGCTTTTTTAAGTTTAGTCCAATTTTCCTTTTCCTATCTGGGAATAATGGAACGACTATGTTCCAAATATTCTTTGTCGAAGGTTACTGATAAGTAGTTCGAATATCTTTAATCCTATAAATCAATTTGTTTGTGGAGGACTCTCAACTGTAGTCTTTTGAGAGTGATTGATTGAAATTATTCGGAACTTCTATGTCCATTGTAACAAGTCTAAAACAGCATCTTCTCCATCCTCGTACCGCTAAGGATTCAGTTTAACTCTATTGTCATCTATTACTATTTACTCAATCCTTAAATCATTCGAATATACAAGGGTTCATGTTGAAACTTGAAATCGAAGTCGACATTTTTAGTGGTCGCAAAAACCCAGTATTAGAATTGGAAGGGGAGGAGGCAGTACAAACACTCAAAAGGTTGGAACCAGCGAACGAATTAAAAAAGGACCAACGCGAAATGACCCCGAGCTCAATTCTGGGTTATAGAGGACTTGTTGTTCGACAGAAAGACAAAGGATTGAAACTAAAGACGTTGCCAAGAAGTTTTCGTGTAGTACATGGAAAATTGTTTGGACCCGGACTTGCTCATCTCGCAGCTGACGAAAACTTTGAAAATTACTTCTGTGGATCGAAAGGACCAATTCGGAAATTGAGCATAGGGCGAAATATTTCTAGCTTTGTTAACAAAGAGAGGACACGATCCTTCCAGCTAAGCAAACTGTTCAAGACAAAACGGATTACCTGGCCAGCAAGGATACTGTGTAAGTGCGCTCCAGTTTATGAACCTGATTGGTGGAACGATGGGGGCCAAAGGCAGCTTAACAATAATTGTTACAATTATGCGACTAACTATAGAAGCGATACTTTTGCCCAGCCTGGACTTGCTGGTGGTTCAATGTATACTTCACTTTCCTGTGCTGCGGTAAAGCCCGCCTCTGTAGCCGATGCACTTGTAGATGTGCCTAACGCAAACAACAAGTGTGCAAAGGAAGGACATTTAGCAGCTCTAGTAGTTGCTCCAGGCATTGATTTTCACTGGTACAGAAAATCAATAAATGGATTTTGGACACACAAACCAGGCAGTACCCCAGCGACAAACTTAGACAATAGCGGAAATATTATCCCTGACCCTCGAACAGCCGATCGAGGACCGTACACAGATTTTTGTGCCTTCATGGTTGTAAAACATGGTCATATCAAAATCCGCTAGATCTCACACTAATGAAAAGTGGATTGCTGGAGCCTATATTTTTTCAGGCCGGCCGGATCCTACTTGGAGCGTTAGTAGAGAAACGGTACAAGAATTGGAAAAAGTTTGGGAATCGTTTGAGAATGCAGAAGCTGCTAGGCCCTCTCCACCAGCTCTTGGTTATCGAGGATGCTTCGTAAGAGATGGGAACAAGAACCGTGAGTGGTATGCGTACAGAGTTGACGTTTCCCTACGGAGCAACGGTAATACAGAATTGCGAATTGATAATAATTGCCGTTTCGAAACATTAGTACTATCCTCAGCTCCTCAGGGTACTCTGCCAGAGAGTCTATTGCCTAAATAAATGGGTGAAATATTGATCTAAAAACAAAAAGTGAACGGAGTTATGAGTGGTCATTGTGTACAATTTGAATTCGAATGATCCTATGCCCGTGCTCGAGTCAGCACGATTTTGAGTCGCTTAATGTCGAATTCAATTGAGATATCGCTATTCCAAGACTTCTAATTCAACTATACCCTTTTAGTCAAACGGTCGAAATCTTAGCATTGAAATAATGCGTACTATCTATGTCCATGCTTGTCAAATCAATGGAAGCACTACGAGAATTAAGGTACTCTATTACGTAGATAATCCGTTTCCTTCAGCTAGAATTATTCATTCCGGTCCAATCCTACCTATTACGTTGAAGAAAAGGCTTTGGATTGCAATATTTGATGTAAGGAAAATCAAATGTATTGCTTACGTCGTGTCCAAATGGTTCTTCATCTTCCGATTTGAAATGTTCAAAATACCATTCATTCAGAATTTGGTCTCCAAGTCTTTTCAATGGTATGGACAAAACCCTGCCACGTAGGTCCTTTTCCGCACCGCTGAATACATGTGAACAGGAAGCTATCCCAAACATAGGATGGGAATTGTTGAAATATACCGCTCCTGCAAGGGGATATTTCTTAATGCATGCAGCTCCATTTAGGCCCTCCTTCCCACCGAATGGATAGAATGGATCCGGGGATGTTTTGTATTTCGCTTCGTACTCGTTAGAATCTCTCTCTGTGATCTCTTTCATCCGTATCTCGGTCTTATGAAATCTACACGACACGCCCAGGCCCTTACTATATCCGCCGTTTACAATTCCTACTGGAAATATACTCGAATGCTGCAGGTAAATAAATATCGGTTCATAGTCATAATGGTGATCTGCTACAGGTAACAACCCTAAACAATTTTGCTCCAGCCAGTACACATAGTATTGCAAACACAACATCCTTAAAATGGGTTCATACAAAATCCGATAATAGATTCCTTCGGGTTCTGGCTCAGAGTAATCTCCACCATAAATTTCAGGTTTATACATTTTTGCAAAATCATCGCAGATATAACTTTCAATTGGCGGCAGTGTGAACCGACTTTGATACTTTTCCAATTGGAAGTAACGTGCGCTTAGGGTGACATCCATCATAAACTAGATCACATCGTTCACTTTTATACTATATCATGATTTCGGAAAACTATTATCTATTACCGAGGGCCCCATCTAGCTTAGTCATTTGAAGCGTTGAAATATTTTGAGAACCTAATTAGCCCTCGCAAGACAAACATTGACTCATAGTACAATTCTCGTAAACCGCATTAGCAAAATATCTATTGACTCCACATGAAATATTTTTGCGAAATACAATGCAATAGGAGTTATGTGAAGCCCTCAACTCTGGCATTAGAATCGAACCAATTATAGGATAGTGAGTGGATGATGAGGATTTTTGATACGGTAGTTCCTGGAGTTACGGTTTCGTTGAACTTGAAGTATACTATTGAAGAGCATGCTATTTTTTCGGCGCCGAAAATATATGTCGATTCAGGACACAAGAAAATATCAGATGAGCTAAGAAATTTTATAACCTACAGCGTAGTTTGTATTCGGAATTATATAAAAGCATATGGAAGCGAAATTGCTAGAAGCAAACCAAACTTGATCAAGTACTATCAGTATTCAGTAGACTATATGAAACTAGTGGTTGAGCCATATCTAAGATCAGGTGATAGTAATTTAATAAACTGCAGGGTAGAGGTTCATTCCTTCAAATATGTGCAGGAACTTCCAAAACTCCTCCTGTGGAGTTCTATCTTGAATCCCCATGGACCTGTAAGGACACGATATTTGATAGAAAAGGTTCTTATACTATGGTTGATTCTAGCCTTAGCAAATCGGATGATGACCTATCTCTCCAATGAGCAACATCCAGTTTTGACGGCATATTTCAAGCTTTTTCATCAATGCTTAGTTTAATCCTCAAAGAGGATTTTTTCCGACTTAAACATACGTCATCTTTGACCATCTTCTGGCAATCTCTCTATGTCTTGTAACTACAAGAGTCATGTCTCCCTCAGTAGGGTATCGCACTACTTTTATGATCTTTAAATCATTGTGTACTGTGTTTTGTATTACCCTGTCGAAATATATGTACAAGACTAGGTTCAAGTTTTGGATATTATAGCACAGGAATAAAGTATTGCATTAGTTCACTTTGGACTTCTCTAAAGCTAACGTAAGTATTTCTTTACTGGATATTTTTGCGCTTGAAAAATATATCACTAGTGATGTTTTAGCATTCTCGTCATCTACCGACATTTTTCTTTCAGAACCGCCACTTGCTACTTTTCTTGAACAGTACTCCGAAATAGGTCTAAGAATCACTAAGTTGAGTCCCAAGAAAGGAAAAATGAATTGTGGCATATGCTGTGGATTTATTAAATCATTTGCTGTCATCGTAATAGTCACATTGTTGGTTCATACAAGGCTTGTCTTGAAGCAAGGTAAATATAGGCTCTGATTCAGGTAGTTTTGTAATGATATTCTGTCTTTGTTTCACGTTTGCTTGATATGTAGAGATGGTATTTTGGGACTTGTGTGACAGTAAAATGTCATTAGAAAATTGGCCGTCATGAATGTTGTACTAATCTATAATGGGGATCAAGTCGTATAGATTATTCAGAATTATGGACACATCTTTGAGTTCTACTATGCACTTTCGCTTGCTGCTAAAAGCACTAATCTATGACGAAGGTTACAAAATGAATGCACCCCATTCGATTCTCAAATTCTGATTTTTATTTACTTGGCGATATGATTTTATTTGTAGCACATCATCAAAAAACAAAAGAATGTTAAATGGCTAGTCCAAGGAGGAGCCCGAATTAGATCCACTTGACTTATCTTTATGGTTCTTAATTCCTT